>JALNWR010000232.1 GCA_023230795.1 Candidatus Cloacimonadota bacterium | reverse complement strand
GATCACCAGTTCTTCCATGGTGCACCAGCCCATCCCTTGAATAAAGGCGCCCACCACCTGCCCCATGTCTATATCCGGGTGCAGGCTCTGTCCATTTTCATGCACGATATGGGTGCTGAGGATTTCATGTTCGCCGGACAGCAGGTTGAGCTGCACTCTGGCGATAGCGGCACCATAGACAAAGTAATAGAAGGGATTTCCCTGCCCCAGATCACGGTCAAAATACAAATCCGGAGTGGCGTAATAGCCATAGGCACCCAGCGGGGTTCTTTCCTGATGCGCTCTTTTGACAAGCTCTGGGAAGCTGATGCTTTGGTCGGGATAGTCCCTGGCAAAGACTTTATCTTCTGCAAAGACAAGCTCTTTACTAACTATATCATAACGTTCTTGCAGCATGAGTTTGGCGATCTCGCTCAGGTTTTTGCGAATCTTTTCGGCGGCGATGCGGGCGGCGTTGCCATTGATGTCACTACCGGTAGAAGCAGCTGTGGGAGAGGCGTTTCCGATGCGCTGGGTGTGGGCGGATTCCACTCTGATTTTCTCAAAAGACAGGCCTAATACCTTTTGCAGCACCAGGGCGACTTTGGAGGTAAGCTCCTGCCCCATTTCCACGCCTCCGGTGGTGACGGATACGCTGCCGTCTATATAGACCCAGATCAGGGCTGAGCCTTGATTCATAAAGGCGGTAGTGAAGGAGATGCCAAATTTCACAGGCATGATGCCGAGGCCTTGTTTGAGATGTTCATGCCTGGAATTAAAGTCTTGCACCTCACCCGTAAGTTCCTGATACTTCGCCGCCTCTGCTACCTGATCCAGCATATCCAAAGCGGAGGCTTCGCTGATCTTCTGTCCGTAAGGGGTGAGATCGCCATTTTGATAGCAATTTAGCTTGCGGATTTCCAGAGGGTCTTTGCTTAGCTTGTTGGCGATCTGCTGGATGGCGGATTCGATGGTGAAGATGCCTTGCGGGCCGCCAAAGCCCCTGAAGGCGGTATTAGGCGGCAGATTTGTGCGACAGGCCCGGCCCCTGATGCTCACTGCGGGGATGTGGTAACAATTGTCCACATGAAACATAGCGCGCTCCAGTATGGCTATGGAAAGGTCTGTATAAGCTCCGCCATTGCACATAAGCTCGATGTCCCAGGCCGAGATTTTGCCCGCTTCGTCAAAGCCTATTTTCCAATAGCTGAGGAAGGGATGACGTTTGCCGGTAGTGCGCATGTCTTCATCACGGGTGAGGACTATCTGCACGGGGCGACCTGACAAAAATGCACCCAAAGCGGCCATCACGCCCCAGATCGTGGCACTGCGTTCTTTGCCACCAAAAGCACCGCCCAAACGCGGCACTTCCACAGCGATCCGGTGAGCCGGGATGCCCAGGACTGCGGAGGCTACTTCCTGCACCTCCATGGTGCTCTGGGTAGCGCAAAGCAGATGGATCAGATCATGATCTGTGGGGATAGCGCGGGTTCTCTGGCTTTCCATATAAAAGTGTTCCTGCCCGCCGGTATAGCTTTGGCCATGAATGGTGTAGCGAGCTTTATTCAAAGCGTCGGCCACGTCTCCCCGCTCGATCTTACGCTCCGGGATATACCAGTGCTGCAGCCGGTCTGCCTCTTCTATGCTCAAGACGGGCGGCAGCTCTTCAGCTTCGAGGGTTATCAAGTTCGCAGCGGCTTCGGCAATACTTTCATCCTCAGCCAGGACCATGGCCAGAGCCTGGTGATAAAACATGATTTCGTCTTCCGGAAACAGCGGTTCATCCTTGAAAACGTGGCCTATCATATTCCGGCCGGGAATATCCTCTGCGGTATATACTGCAAAGACGCCGGGAAGGGTTTTGGCTGCGCTGATATCCAGCTTGATGATCTTGGCATGAGCCACAGGGGAAAAGAAGAATTTGGCGTATAGCATGCCGGATAAGGGCGCTTCATCAGCGATGAAACGGGAGCGGCCGCTTACGTGCAAGCTGCCATTGATATGCCAGGGCAATTTAGGCATGATAAGCCTCCTGATAACGCAGGATGTGATTGATGATCATCTGTCTGCGATAGTCTGCGCTTCCTCGCACATCGGAAAGCGGGGTAAACTCCCGGGCCACCAGCTCGGCAAGGGCAGACCAATCTGCCGTGGGGCTGAAGCTTTGGGCAAAAAACTCTGAGAAGACAGGCTGAGCCGCTACTCCGCCAAAAGTCAGAGTAGCCCTGCCATCCTCTTCGATGCGAATGGCCGAAACCACCGAGGAAATATCCACGGCTCTGCGTTTGGCCGTTTTCAGACTCTTGATAAAGGCTGATCTGGGCGGGATGGGGATGATGATCTCCCGGATAAACTCATCCTCTTTAAGGACCGTAAGACGGTAGCCGATAAAGAAATCCTGCAGTGCGCATTCACGGCAGCCTCTTTGTGAGGATAGCAGCAGCCTGGCTTCATATACCAAAAGCAGGGGCAGGCTGTCGCCGATGGGAGAGGCATTGCCGATGTTGCCGGCCAGGGTGCCAAAATTGCGAATCTGTTTTGAGGCAATCAGGCGGCAGAGCCTGACCAATTCCGGCAGATCGCACCTGACTATCCCGGAATCCATGATCTGGGTATAGCTAACTGCGGCGCCGATATGGATGCCAGCTCTGCTGAGCTTGATCTGGTTCAGTTCGGGCAGATTGCTCAAGTCGATCAAGGTGCCAAAGCGTTTGCGCTGTACATTGACCTGCACCATAATATCTGTCCCTCCTGCGATCAGGAAGGCCCGGGGATACTCAGCCAGCATCTCTTTCAGCTGATCCAGGTCTTTTGGCAGCAGATACCGGCTTATCTGGAAATGGGAGGCGGAAGGCCGGTGCACTTCCTGGGGCAACTGGTCAAAGGCGAATAGTTTGGGCTCTATATCGCGACACCACTGGGGAACGATGGTGCCGGGGTCTTGGGTGCGGGAAAGCTCTGCTGCGGCATCCAGGATGGATTGGTAACCGGTGCAGCGACAGAGATTCCCCTCCAGAGCAGCCAGGATGCTTTCATGATCCGGATGGGAGATCGAGGCCAGGCAGGCAAACAGACTCATCACAAAACCGGGGGTGCAATATCCGCATTGGGTTCCATGGTGTTCCAGCAGCGCTTTCTGGATGGGGTGAAGAAGCTGGGGACTGCCCAGGCCTTCCACGGTAATCAGATGCTTGCCATGCAATTTGGCTGCAGGATAGAGGCAGGATGTGATGGCTTCATAGACTATGCTGCCTTCCCGGGGCTGGGCTATCACCACAGTGCAGGCGCCACAATCCCCTTCGTTGCAACTGCATTTTGTGCCATACAGATGCAGCTGCTTGGTGATCAGGTCCAAGGTGCTGATTCCGGGCGCTATTTCCAGGCTCCGGAATCTGCCGTTCAGGAAAAAGCTGATTCGGTTATAGCGGTAGCCGCCGCTGGGTTTTTGCTCTTGCTTCATAATTATCCTCGTGTCACAGTATTAGAGCAGGGCAAATCCTGTAAAGAATTATTTTTATCGGCATTCCCCCATTTTACGAGAGTCTGATTATGGACTGGTCGGTGTTTGCTATCTGAAATGCCGTCCCTACAGGACTCTATAACCTTGTGTAGCTGTAGGTTGCTACCTAAAATGGCGTCCCGATGGGACTCGGATTAGAAGGACATTAATGCTGGAATCATGAATCTTAACTGCCAAAAGTATAAACTGAAATACATAGGCATAGATGATAGCTAAGATACTATCATTAAGTTCATTATCAAAAGAGTGACTCGATATTT
>JALNWR010000231.1 GCA_023230795.1 Candidatus Cloacimonadota bacterium | reverse complement strand
TTGTATGTCTGTAATCAATGTGCCGGATAGATTATATGTCCCAAGCTCAGATGTCAATAGTGTGCCCGCTTGCGGCATCACAGTAGTATCTACTGCATATACTCTGAGGTAATCCCATGCTGTATATACACCTTCACCATTACATAACCAGTCAAACTTCAATTTGAAATCTGTAGTTTCAGCCGGGAAGTTGATATCCTGATAGAAGTGAACCACGGAAGTAGATCCGGTGTTATAGTTCCAACTGATGCCGTTATCATCACTAATATAAGCTGCATTAGTGCCAAATATGCCGGGATCACCCACATGCCACTTGTTGGTCTGAGTTCCATTCACCACTGTCCAGTCGCCCCAGCCCTCGCTGAATCCATAGGCATAGGGTACTGTATTGAAGATCACGCCTTCACCGGACAAATCTACAATCTGGGTTGCTTTGGCACCTTTTCCGATTGATTTTTCGGAAGGTGTATTGTCAACTATCTCCAGAGTAGCAGATTTTAGGCCTTCTGATGTGGGCTCGAAGCTTACTGTGATCGTTGCATTGGTACCAGGGGTTATAGTCAATGGGTACGGGATATCTCCCAATCCGAATTGATCGGGGTTTGTGCCGCTCAGAGATATTCCGCCTTCGGCAATTTCCAGATCAGCACCACCGGTGTTGGATATTGTAAAGACAACTTCTGCACTGGAACCCACTTCCTGCTTGCCAAAGTCTTTCCCTATCGGATCTATAACGAAGACTGGTCCTTCAGGTATTTCTTCCAGCAGGAAGTCATCGATGCCGAAACCATAGTATGTTGCAGCCGACGCATATTGGTAGAATGCGATATATACGGTTTGGCCGTTATAGGCATCCAGATTCAGTGTATGCTCGGTCCATTCGGTATTTGCGCAGGTGATATCGGCCAGTTCCACGGTAAATGAGGCAATTTCAGGATCGGTAGTGGAAAGCAGAACTTTGTAGGAATTAGCGTAAGAGGCACTTTCTACTATATCCCACCATTTCATTCTGACATCTACGCCGATAAGGTCTATCTGCGGAGTAATCAGATAGTCATCTGCATTTCCCATGCCATGAGCAGTGTGGGGAGCAGAACGGGCGGTGATATAGGTACTTGCTTGTGACCACATATAGCTGTCATTGTTGGCATTGATCACGGTCCAGCCGAGAGGAGCAGCAGGGCTGCCACTCCAGGTGCCATCGAAGTTCTCGGTATGTGAGAAGCTGGTGATTGTGGGATCAAAGCAGCTACCGCTAAGAGTTACGGTGGTAAGGGCTCTACTATCGTTGATCACGAATGAACCTGTATGGCTGGCGCCCACGGCTGTCGGTGCATACTGAACTGTGAAGTTCGCAGATGCGCCGGGGCCAAGGTCTATAGGGGCGGGGTTATCGGAAATGCTATAGTAAGCTCCACTGGCTGTAATGCTACTGACCGTAAGCGTTCCACCACCGGTATTGGTGATGGTGAACTGCTTGGTAGCCAGAGTATTAATCATGGTTGAACCAAAATCCCAAGTATCTACGTCTGGACTGAGGCTGAAGATGGGTAAAGAGGGGATATCCTCCACTACTACATCATCAATCCCCAGATCGCATAGATTGCTTGAGTAGTTACTTACTCCCCTAAAGCGCAGATACACTGTAGAAGAGGCATAAGCGGACAGGTCAACTGTATTGTTGAACCAGGCCAGCGTATTTGAAGTATCATGAGTGTACAGAGTTGTCCAGCTACTTAGGTCTGAAGACACGTCCACAAACAAAGGTTCTGCAACGGTGTTGTCTCCAATCCAATAGTAATAGCTCAAACGCTTTGCGGTAGCATCAAGAGCTATCGGAGGAGTAATCAAGCTATAGGGATTTTTATCAGTACTTGCAAGATAGCAATATAGATAGGCGAAATTATCGCCGCTATTAGCCGCACTTGCACCGTGAGAATCTGAAGTAGTAGTTTTCCAGTGCTGAGATGCTCCGGTAGAGCCTTCGGTAACACTCCAGTTGAGAGGCAAAGCAGGAACTGTGACAGCATCGAAGTTCTCAGTGTATGGGAAGCTGGTGATTGTGGGATCAAAGCAGCTACCGCTAAGAGTTACGGTGGTAAGGGCTCTACTATCGTTGATCACGAATGAACCTGTATGGCTGGCGCCTACGACTGTGGGTGCATACTGAACTGTGAAGTTCGCAGATGCGCCGGAGCCGAGGGCTACAGGACTGGGGTTCTCTGAAATGCTATAGTAAGCTCCGCTTGGTGTAATGCTATTGACCGTCAGCGTTCCACCACCGGTATTGGTGATGGTGAACTGCTTGGTGGCCAGAGTATTAATCATAGTTGCGCCAAAATCCCAGGTAGTAACGTCGGGTGTAAGGCTGAAGACGGCTACAGATGGAGTTCCCCGAAGAATGACATTATCGAAATCAACATAGTAATCGCCAGCGTCCCAAGTGCAGAGGAACTTGATCTTTACAGCCTGGGTATCGTAGGTAAGCAAAGGAATCGTTACCGTGGCAAAAGCATTGCTGGTGATATGATTGGTCGAATCAATCGTATATACGGTGTTAAATGAGACACCGTCATCAGTGGAAATCTGCACCTGGATATTGTCACCGGCAAGGGTAGTGCCTGTGCCAGGATAACCAGTATAATTCACAATTCGATAATCGAACATCAATTGCGAATCTGCCACCAATGGTCCGATCGGATTTGAAACGGCGTTGGCACTTGTAGAGGAACTCCACATGTTTTTGTACAATCCGTTTGTGCCGTTTGCACCGTGAGTGGAGGAGATGGTCATGTTCCCCGTCCAGTTAATAGCAGAAAGTGATGTTCCGCTATCGAAATTCTGAGTATAGGGGATTGGTTCTTGTGTACTCATTGTTGATGCATTAACCGTGGGGATTGTGCCATCAGTCTTGAAGTCAATATCCGTTAAACTATTTGTATAAGGCCAGATCTTGAATTCATAAGGCGTATTTAATGTTAGCCCCGTAAAGGTATGGGTATTAGCACCCAGAGCATGGGCTACGTTAATCGCTGCGTTGTCATCTGTCCATACAGCATCATTTGCCACTGGTGTGCCATCAACGACGTCCGCATAGCTGCCTGCGCCTTTGATAGCCTGAATCAAGTATCCTGCCGGCAACTGAGCGCCAGTAGCTCCGGTCCAGTTCAACTGAATCGAAGTGTAAGCCAGGGTTCCGGCAGCAAAATCTGTTACATGGTTGGTTGGTTCAGGATAGACAACCCCAGAAATGCCCACAAATTTAATATTCGGGCGGTTATAGGAAGTTGATAGACTGGTTGGTGCAGCAGTGTCTGAACCCGCATAAATAAACTGGTAAGAAGGAGTAGTAGATGTATATCTCCATTTCACATACGGGCTTGAATAATTAGGTATGGCAGACTCGAATAAAACTTCCAGGTTATCTGAGGCATTATATGGTGTATCGGTAATATCGAAATCAAACCAACCTGTGGCATTATAAGTAACAGTAGCATCAAAAACCAGAGTCGCCCCCGCTATTTGATTTGCCCAAGTATCTCCTGCCAGCGTTGTGCTCGCTGTGGTTTTCAGGTATATTTTAGTCGGGACGGCGGTAGCTGTGTTTGCTACATCGCAATACAACTGAAGATTGGTGATCGTACCTGATCCGGCGTTAATCTCTGTCCCGGTGTATATCGCCGCAGCACGGTGCCATTTATTCCAAGTTCCAATGGGGTAATTATAACTGGAACTTGTCCCCGCTCCGATAATCACATCAGCAAAGACC
>JALNWR010000230.1 GCA_023230795.1 Candidatus Cloacimonadota bacterium | reverse complement strand
ATTCGAGACCAGGAAGCTGACGCCCACCTTGAAGTTATCAGGATTTGTGATGATCTCCTGCAGGTATTTCAATTCGATATCAAAGCGCAATAGTCCGGTGATCTCACCTCTTTCATACAAAGGTATAGAGTGGGAGATCACCATCTCACCTTTGCCCTGAGTATCCACCCAGGGCTCTGTCCAGTAAGGTTTTCCAGTATTGGCAGGAATCTGAAACCAATCCTGATATCGGTAGTCCAGACCTTGAATGTCGCGCTGTAAAAAGCGGTGGCGCACAGTGTACATCACCTTGGGTTTTACACTATCGAAAGCTTGATCTGCCATACATAAGGAATGCAGCTCAGGGTTATCCAAAAGCAGAGTCCTGAGCATGGTTTCTTTCTCGGAATCGTTCAAGTTGTAATCCGCTACTACAGACCTCGCCATTTTGGCCAGAGCTTCTACTTTGAACAGAATACCATCTATCAGATAGATACGCTCGTGCACCAGATGCCGTAAAGTGTTGTGCTGCATTTCCAGCATGACCTTGGAATAAAAGCTTCTGCTGATAAATATCGAAATAGCGAAAATGATCAGCATAAACGTAAAAACAAACGATATCAGCTGATAGGCAAGTGATTTACTTTCTTTTTTCTGCGCCATTGGGGTAGAATTCTTCGAAGGGTAGGTCTCTTGAGAAATCCATCTCTTGTTTGAGCAGATTTATAGCATTTCGATAGTCTTCCGGTTTGAGAATGCCGATTTCTGCTGCAGTAGGCATCACACTCGTTTTTATCTTTTGCAGTGTCCAAAGCTGATGAGCCCGATTTGCCCTAATCTTGGCTTTATGCATTAGCTCCATCACTACGTCTATGGTTTCCTCGGGATGGCTGAAGGCATATAGCCATCCATCTTTGGTAGCCTGCATAAAAGCTTTGCATTGCTCGGGATGTTCAGAGTAAAACTGAGGTGTAACGTAAAAACCTCCATCCGGTATGGTGTAGCCCAATTCATGCAGATCTGCTATAAAGAGGTCTTCCTCCTTCAGGCCGGATTGCAGCATCAGATGATATTCATTGTAGCTCATAGCATTAATCACATCTACAGCTCCCTGGAGGAATAAATTGATAGACCACTCAATGGGAACAAGCTGCATATTAATGTCATTCTCCTTGAGAAAAGCCCTGGTGATAAGATTTGAACTGCTGCGCCAGATACCCAGTTTCTTGCCTTCAAAATCCGCAAGGGAATTAATCCCGGAAGAGCGTTTAGCAACCAAAAGCATAGTGTTTTTCTGGGAGTTCTGCCCGATATTCACCACTTTAGTTTCTGCGCTATTTGCGAGAATGGCGGCAAGTAGATCGATGTGAATGACATCCAAATAACCTGCTGCGAGGCTATCGATAGCTTCACTGGAGTGTATATGGTTCAGCATTTTTACATCCAGACCGTACTGCGCATAAAATCCTTTTTCCATAGCCATATAGATGCCGGCAAATTGCGCATGAGGCTGCCACTTGGGACAATATCGGATGGTAAAGCCATTTTCAGAGGAAACACTGGTGCCCGGGGATGCATCTCCCCCTTTCGAGCTGCGGCTTTTGCACGCACTCAAGATTACAATACATAAAACTATTATACCCGCCACCAGAATGAGTCTGAAATGTTTCATATTTTTACCTGTACAATTTAAGCTTTATTTTGCTTTCACAACTTCAGATTCTACAATGATAACAAGATCCTTGCAGAACACTAACCAGGCTCAACAAGATTTTCGTCTTGGGGTAGCTTATAGGTTAAACGCAACTATTATATGTTGCCGTTTAATGGCAATCAAAAAAACGGTAATTTTGACAAATAGGTGTGGAAATATATCCACTACTTGTTGAAGTCTTCGTCTTCCAATAAGATAGAGACCGCAAAAGCAACTGGTATTTTGCCTTCTTTTACCTCTTGCTTTAGTTTAGGGAGTCTGTCTTTGACCTTAGGGCTTTTGAAAAAGCGATTTAGCACGGCTTCCGAGAGCAGGTCATCAAACCAATGTGCAGTCTGAGCCAAACGGCGCTGGTCAAAGCTGCCGTCTTCACGGGTCTGCCGGGTAAAATCCTGGATGATCTGCCAGGTTTCGGGGATTCCGTCACCGGTTATGGAAGAGCAGGTCATGGCCCTGGTATCCCAATTCTGGGTGGCATGACGGATGTAATGCAGGGCATTGTTATATTCTCTGGCAGCGGCCTGGGCGGGCTGGATATTATCACCATCCGCTTTGTTTACCACGATGAGATCAGCGAGCTCCATAATGCCTTTCTTGATGCCTTGCAGCTCATCTCCTGCCCCAGTGATCTGCATCAGTAAAAAGAAATCTACCATAGAGCGAACCGTGGTTTCAGATTGGCCTACCCCCACGGTTTCGATCAAAATCACGTCAAACCCAGCGGCTTCACAGATGACGATGCTCTCTCTGGTCTTTTTGGCTACACCACCCAAGACTCCGGAAGAAGGGGAGGGACGGATGAAGCTCATCTCATGAGCAGATAGCTGCTCCATTCTGGTTTTGTCACCCAGAATGCTGCCGCGGGACAAGGTGGAAGAAGGGTCTATAGCCAAAACTGCCACCTTCTTACCCTGCCGGATCAGGTGCATACCGAAGGTCTCGATGAAGCTGCTCTTCCCCACTCCCGGCACCCCGGTAATGCCTATGCGGATGGAATTCCCCGCAGCGGGCAGGAGCCTTTTTAGCAGCTCCTGCGCTGCGGCGAAATGCTGGTCGGAATTGCTTTCCACCAAAGTAATGGCCTTGGAGATATGGGTGAGATTTCCTGCTAAAACGCCCTTTTCCAGAGCGTCAATATCCCAGGCTTTGCCCTTTTTCCTCTGAAAAGGTCTTCTCTGGGACCGCTTTCCCGAAACCACAGAGGAGGCAAATTCTGCACCTGCACCCTTTGGTGTCCATTCCGGTTTACGTTTATTCATAGTTATGCAGAAGTTTCTCGATCATCCTGGTGGCTGCTGTAGGCAGATGGGTACCAGGGCCAAAGATAGCCGAAGCACCGTGTTCATACAGATAGTCATAATCCGCTTGTGGGATCACGCCACCTACCGTGATCATGATGTCTTCCCGTTGCAGCTTGGTAAGTTCCTGCATCAGCTGCGGCAAAAGAGTCTTGTGCCCAGCAGCCAGAGAACTCATGCCGATAACGTGCACGTCGTTTTCCACAGCCTGACGGGCGGTCTCTTCGGGAGTTTGGAATAGTGGACCCATATCTACATCAAAGCCCATATCAGCAAAGGCTGTAGCTACCACTTTGGCTCCGCGATCGTGTCCATCCTGTCCCATCTTCGCGATCAAAATGCGGGGACGGCGACCTTCCTGCTCGGCAAATTTATCGGTTAAAACTCTTACTTTGTCTATTTCATCCATATTGTCATACTCACTGCTATAAACGTTACTTATTAGTTTGATTTGGGCTTGATGGCGGCCAAATACTTTTTCCATGGCATCCGAAATCTCGCCCAGAGAGGCTCTGGCACGAGCGGCGTCTATAGAAAGCTCCAGAAGGTTCCCCTCTTTGGTCTCTGCCGCTTTGGTAACAGCATCCAGACAAGCCTGAACTTTCTTCTCATCTCTACTGCTTCTCAGCAGCTTCAAGCGCGCCAGCTGAGCCGTGCGCACCGCACTATTGTCCACTTCCAGGGTTTCGATGGGGGCTTCTTTGTCCAGACGGTATTTATTCACACCCACAATGGTATCTGCTTTGCTGTCAATCTTGGCCTGACGTCTGGCAGAGGCTTCTTCAATGCGCATTTTGGGCAATCCGGTAGGGATCGCTTTGGCCATACCGCCCAGCT
>JALNWR010000229.1 GCA_023230795.1 Candidatus Cloacimonadota bacterium | reverse complement strand
TCATCGTAGATAAAGCTCTCGGATGTTCCCTTGATTCGCGGCGGCACCGGGATCCCGCTTCCCCACCGGAAGCTATGATTACTATTCGTGGTTACAATCACCATATCGCCGGATTTTATAGGCAATACGGTGCCTTGCATGCCCCAGTAATTCCCCGGTTTGGGTAACCTGAACAAGCTCCAGTCTTTAGCTTTGATCATGGTGATATCGTCCCAGATAGCGGCAAAAGCATCCTGGGGCATTCTGGCCTCATCGCTGAAGTACCCCAACCAGTTTTCCACCCCGCCATAAATCGGAAACTGCAGATTATCACGTGTTTTGAATCCGCTCTCTGTAAGAGTAACCGGCCATGGGAAAGCCGGGTTATTTCGGAGTTGCAGCTTGATCTTATAGCCTTGAGGGCTGGAGACAAAGTGGGAGTGTTGGTTACTACTCCAGTTACTGGCTTGTGCACTCCATGCAATATTCTGAAGACCTTGCGGAATCATCCAATCTATCCTATCCAGGTAGGTGGGAGTGTACTCATCTTGTGAGTCTTTATGCACTTGCAGCAATTCCTCAAAGAACACACTCGCTTTGAGGGCATTATCTGTGATTGTATTCAGCACCGGGTAGCTCACCCAATACCATCTATCCGCATCTGCTTGATTTTCGAAAGAGTATTCCCAATAGCGATGATCCACTGCTCTTATGGCACCTATATCAGGAGGAGTGCCGTCGGGATCGGAGTTGCCAAAGCCGGCATCGATGCAGGGGGACATTATGGAAGCAGTCCATATAGGTTGATAGTTTGCATCAAGCTTGGGGTCTTCTTCGATATTCGTTGCGGAAAAACTTCCGGCAAATCCATCGGGCACGGTGTTATGGAATATATTGTACTCAACTGTTGGATTTTCGCTCAAGGCTCTGCCATCAAGATTGACACTATTTGCGGCATAAAAATGAGCATAAGGATTAAGGCTTGGGCTTTGGAAGACGCTGCCGCATATCGTTGCTATACCTATAAGAACAAACACCGCTAAAATCGGCGTCAGGGTCGATACTCTGAATATCCTGCCCGCCAAGAAGCTAACAATCTTGCGCAGATATTCAGCAAAAGAATCTGATTGCATCTTACTCATTTTATGCCTCTAACTTAGCATTTTCTTTAATCCCATCTCTGGAGTTGATCGTTGAGTTTTAAGTCTTAGGATAGATTCCAACTCAAGCTTCTCATGTACCTTGAAGTCCTGTCAAAAGGGCTTCGCTTCATAAATCTTTCCAGCATAAATCTGATAGCTGCGATAATAATAATTTCAGTTTACATGTCAAGAACAATTCCGTTTTTGGCATTCCCTCATAATATCAAATCATGATATCTATAATAACATGAAAGGTATCATCTTGGCTCTTAGCTATGTCCACATATTTCGTTTTTCTTTTGAATAGATATGATTCGTAATCTCGGTTCAAAGCACCAAAACAACGAGTCCCTTAGGGACGGCATTTTAGATAGTAAAATCCATCAGCACAACGGTTTGAGTCCCATCGGGACGGCATTTAAGATAGCATACACCGATCAGTCCAAAATCAGGCTTTATAAAAAATGGGGGGATGCCTGCAATTCCGTTTGAAGAAAGCTTGATTACGCCGAGACTGGTCAAAAGTCTGCATATCATGCTGTCCCAATTGTATCCAATATCACCTTTGTACTCCGGTAGGATCTTGTACTCCGGTAGGATAGTGGTATCAAACCCACCCACAATCTCGGCCTTAATCGCCATCGGAAAAACCAGCATCAGCATTGCAGCCAGAGCTGTCATAATCACTATCTTCATTTGTAAGCTCCTTTTTATAAGATTAGTTCACAAATTTCGAAAGTGTTCCCCAATATCTCCATAACCGCTTATGGAATATGTAAATATAGTTTTGGCAAAAGCGGTTTTTTCAGTTA
Organism: Candidatus Cloacimonadota bacterium; assembly: GCA_023230795.1. Taxonomy (GTDB): domain Bacteria; phylum Cloacimonadota; class Cloacimonadia; order Cloacimonadales; family Cloacimonadaceae; genus UBA5456. Next base: position 1,900 of record JALNWR010000229.1, on the reverse strand, counting down.
ATCAGCCTTTTAATATCCTCAATAGCCAACAGGCATCTGCCCTTTTCCATAGGTAGAGGTTCAATCTTTTCTGCCGGGACTATTCCAATCAGTTCGGGAATATAGCAATCGAAAATGCGGATTTGATTTGATCGGTTGATGCGGATGCCGATTACCGCTATCTTGGGCTCAAATGGGATAGACGTGTCCGCGATGCTAATCTGGTATTGATTGGGTGATTCCATATAGATTCCCCAATCGTCAACATTCTTAAATCCATCCAAACAGTGCAGCAAGTTCTCTTTTAGTTTTGGAGGGCAGTAATGGCGAATCTCTTTGGATCCGGCTAATGCAGAATACTCCACCAAGGTGGTCATGAAGCGCTTGATATTCTTTAGCGTTTGATAATCCAGAATTTCCGGTGTGCCGGCCCAGCCTTGTTCGCGAAGGAAGGTGGATTTGATCTTTTTTAGCAGGATATGCTTTCTCTTTCTGGCTTGGGAATAGGTGATTTTGTGTTGTTCGGCATATTCTTTCAAAGTCTTGAAGCTATGCATATTGTTCCATTCGGCATGTTCGGAGGCCGAGAGAATGCGTTTGATATCTTCCTTTGTGATATCTTCTCTTAGTTCATCAAGGTCCGTATTCCGGGACCGGGTTTCCAATCTAAGACTGGTATCCAATTCCCGCTTTAGCTCGGTCTCGCGTGAACCGCTCTTATAGTTCTGCATAACAAGGTTATATGTTGTGCGGCGCAACCATCCCCTTATGTATAGGATGCGCTTTCTGCTGTTCAAAAACGCAACCATTACGGATTGAGTGATATCCTCGGCTTTATCGGGGTCTTCTACCAAGCTAATTGCATAACCGAATGTGAAATGCCATAGATTTTTCACATAAGCTTCCGTTTCTCTTTGCACTTGCCCCATTATCCAGGAATCGAGCTCGGTATCGCTATCTGATCTTTCCAATAGCGATAGTAATACCGAAACCGTAATTTCTTTCTCTATGTTGCCATGTCGTATATAGTTAGCGGCCTGGGCAGATACTCTTTGCCTTACGCTGTTGAACACGCTCTCGCTATCCAATACGTAGTTTAGGTCAAAACTCATGATTCCTCCCGGGTAGATTGAGTGTTAGCATTCCTATGTAAATACGCTTCCAGCCACTGTTAACAAGCTCATAATTGTCAGCGATGCATTCGATTCCGCTGTATATTTCTAAGCAGTTTTCTGCAACCCGGTAAGATGAAAATCATTTTTTTTGGCTAACTCCTATTGTTTTTTTATCCGGCTTTTATCCTTGCTTTGGATATCAATACTTGAGCCCTAAACGTTAGTATAGGCTCCAGATTGAGTTTCTCATGAGCCTTGAAGTCCTAATAAGGACTTCGCTTCTTAAATCTTTTTAACACAAATCTGATATCTGCGATAATAATAATTTCTCTTTCCATGTCAAGAACAATTCCGTTTTTGCATTTTCCCATTTTCGCCGTTTATAGATTGCGGAGTTGATTGTAGGAGATATTTGGAGCTACAAATTGCCTTAAAAGACTTTAGCTGGCGGTTTTAACCGCCAGAGCGGGTTCTGACCCTCGCGACAAGACGTTTTCCCCGCCTTTGAAGGCGGGGCACCCGCAGCTATATCTCCCTTTCCCCTGAATAGTCTTGTTTTGGCTGCGAAAAAAAGCTAAACTCTCTCAATTTTCTCACCCTCACAACCTCACCATCTCTCTATCTCGCCATCTTCCCCACCCCCATATAATCAGATGATCTCTCAATTCGGAGTGCGCTTGTATAATCTATCGTAAATGTGAACATATAGGTACCTGTGCCTGGCCTTAAAAGGACAGGAAAAAGTCTTGGAGAGCTGGCTACTCCGGGGCGTGCCGGTTAAAATCGGCACCTAAAGTCTTTCAAGG
>JALNWR010000228.1 GCA_023230795.1 Candidatus Cloacimonadota bacterium | reverse complement strand
CTGGAAATATGCCAAGCCATCGTATTTCTTCGGCTGAATGATAAGAGCCGTATGAAGCGAGAGTTTCACGTACGGTTCTGTGAGGGGTTTGGGGTGAAACTCCCCTTACCTACTCGACAAACTCCTGACTGTATCTTCCCCTGACATCTGCTTCAGCCGCATCGGCATGCTACTCTACCCGTATAGTCCATCGTAAAAATAACGTATAAATAGCAGTAATATTTCCTGCTATTTACACGTCATTTCCACGACATCGAATGGGGGAGGGCAGTCTGGGGAGAAGCAGATATAAGCTCCGCTTCCGGTCCTCTGGCGGCTTCAAGCCTGGGATCTGTCAGATAGCTTGATGTTTTTAGAGGAAATTGTGTTCAAACGCTGCTTGAGTCTTCGCTGTATTCCTGTTTAATCTTTTCTATCAGCTCATGAACGCTGGTGATTTCGTTATTCAGGTAGCCATTCACTCCGCTGCAGCACACGCCTTCGTCCACCAAACCGGACTGTGCATTCACCAGTGCTCTGGCGATACAGAAGGATGCTTTGTGATAGTCACAGGTATGCAGACACTTGAAATAGCAAGCGATGGGCTTCTTCTCTCCGGCCATGATTTCCTTCACAAATTTTGTTTTCAGCACCCGCAGTGGTAAGCCCACAGGGCTTTGAATCACCACTATGTCATCGGGTGATTTTGCTTTCAGATACTCTTCTTTAAATTCCTGGGCGGCATCGCACTCATTGGTGGTGATAAAGCGTGTGCCAATCTGTGCTCCGGCAGCACCCATCTGTATGTATTTTCTGATGTCTGCACCGGTTTGCACTCCTCCGGCCACAAAGACGGGGATTTTCTGATTGTATTCTTTTTCATATCCTTCCAGCAGAGCCAGAACTTTGGGCAATTGCTGATCCAGATTGAATTCTTCTTTTCCTACATCTTCCATCTTTATGCCCTGATGTCCGCCGCTGTAAGAGCTTTCCAGCACCACAGCATCTGGCAGGCATTCATAGCCTTTCAGCCATTTGCGGATGATGACGTTCAAAGCGCGGTCTGTGGATACGATGGGCACCAGCTTGGTTTTGCTGCCGGCGGGACGGTATTCCGGCAGATTAAGAGCGAGGCCTGCACCGGAGATGATGATATCTATTTTCTCTTTGATGGCGGTGTGCACCATGTCGGCAAAGTTTGTCAGTGCCACCATGATATTCACAGCCAGCACACCTTTTGAAAGCTCTCGTGCTTTACGGATTTCATTCCTGAGAGCCCGCATATTGGCTTCCCGGAAGTTGGTGAGGAAATCCGGTTCACGAAAACCGGGGGCGACGGCGGATATGGTTCCCACCCCGCCTTCATTGGCTACTGCAGCGGCCAGGCCGGATAAGGACACGCCTATGCCCATGCCTCCCTGAATGATGGGAAGCGCTATCTTAAGATCACCGATCTTGATACTCTTCATTGAACTTAATGCCTCGTTAAAGACTTTTTTATGTGGAATCATGATTATACCTCATATTATTTATTTAAACCGATTATACAATATGGACTTAGGCTGTCAATGTATTTCTCACAGACATCCCTTATTTTTAGGCATTATGCAGTGGAGTCCCTAGCAATAGGGCAAGCTCCGACTCATAATTCTTACGGTGGAACACTGGCTGCAAATAAAGTTTCTTTACTGAAAGTTATGAAATCTGCATTAGCATAAAAGCATATAGCGATAAAACCCAAAAGCTCCCCTTTTGATTTTCATTGACATAAATCGCCATAATATAATGTTGAAACAAAATGCTGATTTTTATCTAAAATATAGAATATAAGGAGTTTACCATAATGGCTAAACAGAAAAAAGCTACGATGGATGGAAACGCCGCAGCCTCGCATGTGGCATACGCATTTAGTGAGGTCGCAGCGATCTATCCCATCACTCCATCTTCCGGAATGGGAGAATTGGCCGATGCCTGGGCTTCGGAAAAGCGTGAAAACATATTTGGCACCACGGTGGATGTCATGGAAATGCAATCCGAAGCCGGAGCGGCCGGAGCGGTGCACGGAGCCCTCTCCGCAGGCGCTCTTACCACCACCTTTACCGCTTCACAGGGGCTCATGCTGATGTTGCCCAATATGCACAAGATTGCCGGTGAGATGTTGCCCACGGTATTTTACGTAACCGCCCGCTCATTGGCAGCCCAATCCCTCTCAATCTTTGGTGATCACTCTGATGTAATGAGTGCCCGTAATACAGGTTGGGCCTTGATCGCTTGTAATAGCGTTCAGGAAGTAATGGACCTAGGCATTGTAAGTCAATTGGCCACCCTGAAAAGCTCAATTCCTTTTGTGGTTTTCTTTGACGGTTTTAGAACCTCACATGAACTGCAAAAGATTGATGTGGTGGATTATGAGACCATGGGCGAGCTGCTGGACCACAAGCTGGTGGAAAACTTCCGCAAGGGCGCTCTTACTCCGGATAAACCCCGCATGAAAGTCGGTCAGCACGGCCCTGACGTATTTTTTCAGGGACGTGAGACTTCAAACACACACTATCAAAATGCCCCCGCCATCATCGAAGCCTGCATGAAAGAAGTAGGTGACAAGCTTGGCCGCCAGTACAATCTCTTTGATTATGTGGGCGATCCCGATGCTGAAGACGTTATCGTCGCCATGGGCAGCGGATGCGAGACCATCCAGGAAACTGTAGAGTATCTGAACAAAGAGCGCGGGATGAAACTCGGCCTGGTCAAGGTACGCGTGTATCGTCCCTTCAGTCAGGAGCACTTCCTGGCCAGCCTGCCCAAGAGCGTGAAGCGCATTGCCGTGATGGACCGCACCAAAGAGCCCGGCTCCATCGGCGAACCTTTGTATCTGGACGTAGTAGCCGCATTGCACAATAAAGACATCAACGTGATCGGCGGACGCTATGGTCTTTCCAGCAAAGAATTTACCCCCACTATGGTTCTGGCAATTTACAAACACCTGAAAAAAGGTGGTTTCCATGGCTTTACAGTGGGTATCGAAGATGATGTTACGCATCTATCTTTGCCTCTGGATGAAGAGATCAATACCGTGCCCGAAGGTACCATCTCCTGCAAATTCTGGGGACTGGGTTCAGACGGCACTGTGGGTGCAAATAAAAATAGCATCAAGATTATCGGCGATCATACCGATATGCATGTGCAGGGCTATTTCCAGTATGACAGTAAAAAGAGCGGCGGCATCACCCGCAGCCATCTGCGCTTTGGCAAGAAACCCATACACAGCCAATATCTGGTTAGTGAAGAAGACTTTGTAGCCTGTCACAATCAAGCTTTTATCGGCAGATACAATATGTTGGACGGGATCAAAGAAAACGGCGTATTCCTGCTGAATTCAAATCTAGATCGTGATGAAGCTTTCTATCATCTCACCTGTGATATGCAAGAAACCATCATCAAAAAGAAAATCGAATTTTATACTATCGATGGCCTCAAGATCGCTGAAGAAGTGGGATTGGGTGGACGCATTAATACAGTGATGCAGACCGCATTCTTCCTGATTTCTCGTGTGATGGATCGTAAGGAAGCCATCAAATTGATCAAAGAATCCATCCAAAAGACCTATAGCAGCAAGGGCGACGATGTGGTTCAGATGAATCTCAAGGCAGTGGATAAGGTAGATGAAGCTTTGGTGCAGGTGGATGTACCGGCCTCTGTACCAGATAAATGCACCCCCAGAAAGAGATTGGTGCCAGAAGGCTCTACCGGCTTTGTAAAAGACGTGATCGAGCCCATCATGCGCGAAGAAGGCGACAGCATCAAGGTCTCCCAGATGACTCTGGACGGCTATGTGGAAAGTGGAACTGCGAAGCTGGAAAAAAGAAGCGTGGCTCCCG
>JALNWR010000227.1 GCA_023230795.1 Candidatus Cloacimonadota bacterium | reverse complement strand
GGCCGCCTGGCCGGTACCGGCGTGTATTTCTACCGCATGATCAGCGGCAAATACACCAGCACCAAAAAGATGATATTGGCTAAGTAAGTAAAGCAAACAAGTAAAGTAATGTGGAGCCTCCAAGTGGGGGCTCCTTTTTTGGTTTAGGGGGTTTAGAGGGTTTAGAAAAGTTCACCCAAAATCTCGGTGACCTCGGTATTCTCGGTGGCAAGTGAAAGATGTTCAGGAGCTTGCGTACTGATAGTCTTTGTTTCAACTGCCCCGTTGATCACAAAACCAAAAATCATTTCTGGCATTCCCCCATAATAATGAGCCATTCTCTTGATAACAAATTCATTGGCATTATCTTAACTTGCATCCATGCCTATGTATTTCAGTTTATATCTTTAGCACTTAAGATTCTTGATTCCAACTGAATATGCTTCTAATTCGAGTCCCATTGTTGTATTTCAGATAGCAAACCAACGCCGCACAACACCCCAGAGTCCCATTGTTACTTTATTTCAGATAGCAAAACAATACCACACAACGGTTTGAGTCCTGTAGGGACGATATTTCAGATAGAAAACACACAACCACAAAGGTCTGAGTCCTGTAGGGACGACATTTCAGTTAGCATACCAACTCCAGCGCAATGGACAAAAGTCCCATTGTTACTCTTTTCAGATAGCAAACCAAAGCTGCACAACGCCCCAGAGTCCCAACGGGACGGCATTTCAGATAGCAAACACCGACCAGCCCATAATCTGACTCTCGAAAAATGCTGGAATGCCAGAAAATCATTTCCATTGACAGTATCTCATGTTTATATATAGTTGATGCATTATTTGATAAATATACTCAAAAAACATCTTAACTTGCTCAAAACAGAGTATCTATGTTTTGCTTTCATACAGTATATTTTACAAAAATGGAATACGGCTTCAGACAACAGCGTATATTTTAATAAAGAGGAAACAGAATGGATTTGATTTTTGCCCAAAACAAGAGCACAAGACAGGATCAAGAAAAGACATCGGAGCATCTTTTACAGGACTTGATGCAATTTTGGCTACCATAGTATCTATCTTCTTTCACAAGCTTTTTACATATAATCGCTTAACTGGCTCTTGCTCCTCTGTGCAGAGAGCCTTATCCTTCACTATTACCCCCAAGTTTCGTAAGTCAGACTTCCGCTCTATCCCAGAGCAGAAACTATCTATTCAAAACATCAAAAATATCCCGGCTGAGCCTGCTACTACAGCCACAAGCTTACAAACAAATCTAATTAATGGAAAAAATATGAAGAAAACAACAATTCTATTCCTGCTGCTTATGCTCATCGGTGTCACGCTTGGTGCCAGCATTACCAGCTTCCCCTGGACCGAAGGTTTTGAAGAAGAATGGAGCGGAACTCCGGCTGCCCCTCCTGGATAGACGCAGATTTCCGTATCCGGTGAACTTTCCTGGGAACGCAATAATCGTTCTCACAGTGGATCATATAGCGCCAAAGCTCCATGGCACTTTTACGGTAGTGAGAATTTATTGATCACCCCAGCCTTGAACCTCACAGGAGCTGATTATCGTCTAAAATTCTGGCTATATGGAAGCTTAGAACCTGGCACAGACCTGAAAGTGCAGATCGCTACCAGCAATTCTTCAGCAGAAGACTTTTGCACAGACCTGGCCTATTACATTGCCGGAGAAAATATGCCTGAGCTTTGGACAGAGCAGACCATCAGTCTCGCCGCTTATGAAGGTATTCAGTATATTGCCTTCAGGATGATTGACAGTGCGGGGTATGAAATTTATATTGATGACCTGCGTATTGAGGCAATCCCTGCAGAGCCCATCTTTAGTTACAATACAAACTGGATAGATTTTGGCACGCTAAGTCAGAATCAGGCAGCCAGCCCTCAAAACCTGATCATCACAAACGAAGGTAGCGGAACCATGCACATCACTGCTGATGATATCAATATCAGCGGCACAGATGCCGCAAGTTTCAGCTTCGATCCCGCCAATTTGCCTGCTGCACTGGGAAACGAAGAATCCGTGATCATCCCCATTGGCGCTATGCTCACCGCCGCAGGCCCGGCGAATGCCACCCTTAGCATTTCTTATGGGGGAGTAAATTACAACTTCTCCCTGGATGCCGAAGCTTTGCCTGAAGGTACGATCCTTATCGGTGATGGCACTGCCGAAAAAGACTTACCTGTAAATGCATATTATGAATATTCATATACGCAGACCATTTACCCCCAGGCTGCGATCAATACGGCTAATCAACGCATAAAAAAGCTTTACTATTATTGGAATGGTGAAGAAGAGGGCAGCTATTCCGGTGGCTGGACAATATATATGGGACACACCCATAAGAGCGAGTTTACCAGCAATTTAGATTGGATCCCGCTTTCAGAGCTTACGGAAGTCTTTCGCTCAAATCTGGATATCCCGTCAGAAGAGGGCTGGATAGAGGTTCAGCTACAAGTCCCCTTTGCATATAACAATATCGATAACCTGGTGATAGCTGTGGATGAAAATACTCCGGACTATGATGGTAATTTCGGTAAATTCTACTGCAGCGAAGTGGATGATTTCGTGAGCCTATTATATTACAGCGATAACACCAATCCGGACCCTGCTAACCCCCCGCAAGCAGACGAGAGGTATCACTATCATCCAAATATCAAGCTGCAATTTAGTGATAGCTCTGAAGACCCCGAATTTGCTATCAGTCCCGTAAGCGGCGACTATGGTAAGCTTCAGCTTGGTGAGAGCAAGGCCATTACCTTCACCATCAGAAATAGTGGTGGCAGGACTCTATCTATAGCCCAGGCCGAGATCAGCATCACCGGCACTAATGCCACTGAGTTCAGCCTGAGCCCCATCACTGAAGACATCAGCCTGGAATTCGGTGAGACTGCGCAGATCACAGTGAACTTCAGCCCCAGATCCGAAGGCCTGAAATCTGCTACTTTGCAGATCATAGACAATACGCCCTCCAGGGGAAGCCTTAGCAGAGCCACTCAGACTCTCGCATTGAGCGGTGAAGGTTTCGATGCCATAATCTCAGAATTCCCCTATACCCAGAACTTCGATGATCTTCCTGAAGGGGAGCTTCCCTTTGGCTGGACAGTCATTGACGCCAATGGGGATGGTATCACCTGGAAAAATGGTAACAATATGAACAAATCAGGAAACAACGAACTATATCTGGATTATAATAGAGATCTGGCTGCTGATGATTATGTCTTTACAGCCCCGCTTGCCTTGAAGGCAGGACTGGAGTATCGCATAGAGTTTTATTATGGCAATCATCCACAATATCCGGAAAACCTGAAGTTGATGGTTGGCCAGGCACCCACGGTGGATGGCTTGACGACAACATTGCTGGACCTGTTTGAATTCCAGGTAAGCGCATATACGCTTGGAACAGCAAGCTATAGCCCTGCTACTACCGGTAACTATTACTTTGCCTGGCACGGTTACAGCGCTGCGGATCAATACTATATTCTTCTGGATGATATCAGCATCGATATCGTTTATGACTACCCTGTCGGCATACCCATCACCGTAGGCGAAGAAATCATCACCATCACCGGTGGCTCTGCCAACAACGGCAGCGGCGAAATTCCCGGGGTAAATAACGCCTCCTTCACCATTTCCCAAAGCTTCATTCTGGAGCTCATTGGCGCAGGTCCCTGGACCATTAGCATCCAGACCACTGCTCCTTGGGGTGCCTATTACAGGAATGGTGAATGGACAGCAGTTGAAAACGTAGATGGCAGCATTGTCTTTGAAAACATTACCGCCAGCAAAGACCTGATTTTGCCTATCGTTCTGGGTGATGAGAACCCCACTCTGCCTGTCACCCTCTCT
>JALNWR010000226.1 GCA_023230795.1 Candidatus Cloacimonadota bacterium | reverse complement strand
CTTGCACGCTCAGCCCGGTGATCTCGCCAATGTTATTATTCCCAATCCTAACCGCTCTGGAAGCAGGTTTCAGCCGGCTGCCTCCGCAATCCGGACAGGCTTTGTCGCTGATATACTGCATGTAGTAGCGGCGCATTTCTTCCGATTCCGTCTCGTGCATACGGCGTTTGAGCTGTGGGATAATCCCTTCAAAACGTGCCAGGTAAGAGCCGCTGCCGCGCACATTTTGCCAGGCTATCTTGAATTTGCGTCCTTTAGAACCATATAAAATCAATTGCTTCACGATATCGGGAAGCTCACCCCAGGGGGCATCCAGCGAAAAGCCGTAAGCCACCGCCAGGTTACTCGCCATATTCAAGGTCCAGCTCGATTTTTTCTGTTCCAGGCGTCCCCATACCGCCACGGCACCTTCCATAATGCTGCGCTCGGGATCGGGCACGATCAGCTCGGGATCAAATTCCAGCTTGTAGCCCAGACCGTTGCAGGAAGGACAGGCTCCGATGGGGCTATTGAAGGAAAAGCTCTGGGGGCTCAGCTCTTCATAGCCGATATTGCACTGTGCGCAGGAATTTTGGGCGGAGAGAATATCCTGTTCCTTCTGATCCGGATAGTCTATCTTGATCACGCCATCTGCCAGCTTTAAAGCCAATTCCAGAGAATCCGCCATCCGGCTCTGAATATCCGCCTTGATCACCAAACGGTCTATAATCACGTCGATGGAATGCTTGCTCTTTTTATCCAGGCTGATCTCTTCATCCAGATTGCGGGATACGCCATTGATCATCACCCGCACAAAGCCTTCACCGCGAAGCTGCTCCAGCTCCTCTTTATGCTCTCCCTTGCGATTTTGCACGATGGGAGCCAAGATCTGCAGCTTCGTCCCCGCGGGATTTTGCATGAGATGCTCCACCATCTGATCCACGGTTTCAGAGCCCACGACCTCACCGCATTGATAACAATATTGCTGACCGATCCTAGCGAAAAGAACGCGGAGATAATCATAAATCTCGGTCACAGTACCCACGGTGGAACGGGGATTCTTGCTGCTGGCTTTTTGCTCTATCGAGATCGCAGGAGACAGCCCCTCGATATAATCCACCTTGGGCTTTTCCATCTGCCCCAAAAACTGCCTGGCATAGGAAGACAGGGATTCCACATAACGCCTCTGCCCCTCTGCATACAGGGTATCAAAGGCCAAAGAGCTTTTCCCGCTACCAGATACACCGGTGAATACCACCAGTTTATTGCGGGGAATCTCCAGATTTATATTTTTTAAGTTGTGCTCGCCGGCACCTCTGATTTTGATTTTAGTCTTCAATTTTCTACCTCGTTGTGTTCAATAAATTCAGATGCTCTACTTTGTCAATTGCAATCTAAGCTTGGGGCATTCCCCCATTTTTTCTAAAGCTTGATTGTGGCCTGCTCGGTATATGCTATCTGAAATGCCGTCCCTACGGGACTCTGGGCCGTTGTGCAGCTGTCGTTTTGCTATCTGAAATGCCGTCCCGATGGGACTCTGGGCCGTTGTGCAGTTGTCGTTTTGCTATCTGAAATGCCGTCCCGATGGGACTCGTTATTTTGGTATTTTGAACCGAGATTATCAATCATGTTTATTCGAGGCAAAAAACGAAATATGTGGACATAGCTAAGAGCCAAGATCTTAGCTCTCATGTTATTATAGATATTAAGACTTGATATTATGGGGGAATGCCAACAATCTGAGCTTGGGGTTCCTCTTGATCTGTATTGATCCGTGTAACGCTGCCTTCTGGAATTCTAAGCGCTGAAATAGATTCTACATATTCTCTTGGTTTATACAGCGCTTAGGACTTCAGAGGGGCTTGGGCTGATTGTGCATGCACATTGAGGCACAAGCCTTGATCTTCCGCCCTACTGCTCTCCACCCTTAGATGTCGTGGAGATGACGCGTAGATAGTAGTAAAAAATACTCGTATTTACACGGCATCTGCATCACAAGCTAAGGGATGAGCAGCATAATTATCTGAAGATAAAAACGCCTTAAATACCATCAATGAACTCGCAGCTCTTCGACAATATAGCTACCAAGCTGCGGGCACGTTCTCCTTTTTGTCCCTATCCGGGAGCAGGATAGAAATCTGGATTTCCTTTATTATGACCTGCCATGCGTGCAGAGCAGGTTCTACAAAGAAGATACTGACGCAGCGGAAACCTATATTATTGTTGCTATTGGTCGCATTGTTGTTGTTCCGATTCGAAACCGTGCAGTTGTTGGCATTGTTGTTCCAGCTACCGCCCAAGTTTCACACGGTTAGACCCGCTTGCTGATTTCTACCCCAGATCGCTCGTAATAACATTGTGCTATGTGCGTAGCCGATAAATCCCATCCTACTGCGTGTGCTTTGGTACAAAAGCTCTGCGCTGATCTTCCCTTTGATATAGGCCTGTTCGCTTTTTTCTATGCCGTTGATGCATCTTTTTAAATTTTCCCGACGTACCCGCAGTAGCTGGGGAAATATGCGATATCCCAGGTAAGGGATGCCCAGACAAACCCTGTTGAGTTGCACAGATTTTGGTTTGAGGCGCAGTTCAAGCTGATCCTGAATAAATGATTCAATGCGCTTCAGAGCTTGCTTTAGCTCTTGTGGGTCATCTGAAAACAAAATAAAATCATCCATATAACGCACATAGGCTCGAAATCCCAGAGCTTGTTTAACGAAATGATCCAGCTTATTCAGGTAAATATTGGCAAAGAATTGCGAAGTCAGATTGCCCACCGGCAATCCCCTGCTTTCTTCCAGGCCCATGCTAACTGTCTGGTTGGAGAGGATGATTCTGCACAAGGATATCACCGCAGGGTCTTTGATCTTGCGGCAGATCAGGCCTAACAGTATATCATGATTTATGCTGGCAAAGAATTTTCTGATATCCAGCTTCAAGTACCACTGATGCTGGCGGGCATAGCCTTGGGCAGCACTAACTGCAAGATGCAAGCCCTTACCCTTTCTGGTAGCGTATGAATCCTTGATAAAGGCTGCTTCAAAATGCGGCTCGATGATATTCACCAGAGCATGATGCACCACGCGATCCCGAAAAGCAGCTACACTGATGATGCGTTCTTTGGGTTCTTTGATCTTAAAATATTTGTAAGGCTGAGGCTGATAACGCTGCTCTCTTAGTTCTGCTTGCAATTCAAACAGATACTTTTCACAGTGATACATCCACTCAGCAGTCTCAGCTTTACTCTTTTTATGTTTGCAAGCTTTTTTGTAAGCCAGATACAGATTTGACCAGCTTGTGAGGCTATCATAGAGCTGTCCTACGCGTTTAGGCACTTTTGAGCCAGCCTCCCACCATCTTCCCGCTTTCCAGTAGTTCCCGGCTGATAAATGCGTATTGGCTTTCACTGAGCCGCTGCATTTTGAAAGCAATCTGAATAAGGGCACGAAGCACATCCAGCTTGAGATTGATCTTTTGCAATGGCTCCCGCTTGGATTGACTATAAATGGTCTGCACGATCAGCTCTAGAATCTCCAGACATATATTATCGATCTTCTGAGCCAGAGAATAGCGCAGGTTTTTGGGAAAGCGCTCCGTGCGTGCCATTATCCATGGCACTATATCCAGCCACTTCACATACAAGGGATAGTTATTCTTCTTCATGGCTCAGCTCTGCCTCTTGCAAGACTTTGATGATTTGCTCACCGTATTTATCGGCTTTGTTTTTCATACCTTTGATCGCGGCAAAATCTGCCTTTGCAACGGGTTGCCTCTTCACTATCTCATAAAGCTGAGAATTGTACAGGATGATATAAGCCGGAAGCCCTTCATTGGCCGCCAATTCGTTGCGCCAATCCCGTAAACGGTTGTACTGCTTCTGCTGAATTTCACTCAGTTGGGTGAGGTCTGGCTTCTCGTAGGCTGTTTTACGCGGCAG
>JALNWR010000225.1 GCA_023230795.1 Candidatus Cloacimonadota bacterium | reverse complement strand
TCCCTGTAGAAGCATCTACATTGTAAACATAATCTCCCAAGTAGATTATATACTTCAACGATTAATTCTTTTTGTTCGGATTATGGAACCTCAAGTCATCAATAACGTATGGGACTAATTTATGCTCTGGAGGGTTAATTTGATCTTTGAAATAGTCAATAGCAATACTAATTGCCCTCTCTCGAGCTATGTTTACCTGTACATCATCCGGCAATTCCACTGTATTATCACCGATTGAAAAGTACTTGCGTCCTTCTTCAAAGGTAATCATAATGTATCCTGCTCCTTCCACGCGATAGCCGTTGACTTGTTGAGAATAGTCCGTGGTATAGCCTCTTCCGGACTTAGATATACGACTCATGGATAGCTGCTTTCGATTAGCTGGTGAATTGGGAAGTATCTTTTCTACGATCATTTCGCAAGCTTGTCTGAAGGCTGTTGTGTCTCCGTCCGCTGTGAAAGAAACACTTGGAAAATTACCTCTATAAACATGTAATCTCATAGTTTCTGTGCTATGCAACACTCTACCCTCAAATCCCGTCTCAGCTTTGAACCGATTAGCCATTTGATTCAGTTCCTGAGTTTTACGCCAACGCTCTGCGGCATCGGTAGATTCTTCGCTGGCGTAGATGGCAGTGCAGATTGCCAGTAGCAGTAATGCGACTAATACTCTTGTTTTCATCTTGTTCTCCTTGTGTTTTAGTGCCTTAGTTTTTTTCTTGGTCTATATATACCAAGGTTTGTTTTTGACATTAGATCACCAGGTGCAAGCCTCTTAAGTATTTTGTATAAGAGCTTGCCTTATTCTTCTTTCTGCATAGGTAGATACCCATGAAAATTGATATCCGCCTGTGCAGAAATTAGTTCTTCCCCATGAGGCATTAGTTTCGTTACCATCAAAACGCCTATCATTAACGATATTAGTCTCATGTTTCCACCTAACTGGTTTTGCATATTTTGATGACATGGCCTGTGCCATATTGGTAGCGGAGCAGATATATCCCCTTGGGACAGGGTTTTTCCCCGCTGTCTTTACCGTCCCATACAGTTTCACCTTTCGTCAGTTTCAGAGAGTGGATTAACTGACCCTTGATATTGAAGATATTTAGTTTGTTTTCAGCGGATATGGACTGATCGTCCTGGCTGATCTTGATGGTGACTTCATCTTTCATCGGGTTTGGATATGCTCGGATAGGTGCCTCAGCTACAGGAGCGACAGGATCATCATTAGAGACTACGTTGCCCTCGGGGTCGGTCTTTACCAGAACCATGCGACCATGGTGCATACAGAAGAGAATGCTGCCGTCAGGCATTACCAGCAGGTTCTTTGAGCCGGTTCCAAAGTAGATCGCTCCCAAAGTGTCGTATGACCTGCTCCACTGATGTACCCCATCGGGGCTGTAGCTGTGGAGTAATTGATTTGTATCTGATCTACCAGTGTACACTATGTTACCGTTTGGGAGGATGTCGATAGGCCGCTTTCTGTAGCTATCATGCCCACCAGGAACATTTTCAGCGATCAAGTCAAGAGAATATTCAATAGTGTTTACCTTCCATATCTTAAAAAATCCCAGCAAGTAGATGCTATTGTCCGCTGCTACAGTGCAGTCCCAGAAACTTGTGTAATTAATCGGGTCATAATATGTCCAGAGAGTATCGCCAACCGCATTGATTTCGGTAAACACTCTACCTGAAAGAGAAATCCAGTTATCTCCATAAGGTTCGATAGAACGCGCTTGACCCATTGCCCAGAAAGGATCACTTTGCCACACCACATTGAATTGGAAATCGGTTTTAATTACCACGGCCTGTCCATTGACCTTACCTGCAAACACCAAACCGTCTTCTACATATTGCATGTCATATAATTGTGCGGAAAAGTTGTTTACAGAATTAAAGATGTAATATTCAAGCCTGTTCATCTCGCTGTCGAAAAACAAATAGTTGGGTCACGCCGGAATCTGTACACAGACAATAATACCTGTCAATTCCATTGGATACTATGCTGTCGAGAGCATCCCCCCCCTCCCGTTCTTCTCCAGATAATATCCCCGTTTTCATCGAGTTTCCAGAATACATTTGAATCATAAGCAGGTATATCTCCCCAGGCAAATGCTACATGTCCTTGCAGCAAGTAACCACCACCTATGGCAGGGATAACGTAACACACTTCCGATCTTGCACTACCAGAAGGACCCGGACATAGATCACTAAAGCTATAGCTGCGTATCCAAGTCTGGGCTGACAACAGACCAGCTGCAAGTAGTAGCATTACAAAAAAATACTTTTTCATGGCGTCCTCCCCAAGGGAACGAAGTTGTATCTTTTTATGACTTTCAATTTAAAATAGCAATATATCCTCAGATTGAAAAACCAGTTTCAAGGACATAGTTATTTTTTCTTAGAGACACAAGAACAGTAAATCTATTCTGCTTTTATATGTCAAGTATAAGTTTCACTGGCATTTCCCCATTTTACACGAAGGTTTATTGATAACCCTGTCTGTTTTAAGATAAGAGATTGTTCTTGAAAGACTTTAGGTGCCGGTTTTAACCGGCACATTAGGGAGGGGGGCTGCCTGGCCAAGACGTTTCCTGGCCTTTTAAGGCCAGGGCACACGTGCCAATATCTTTATATTTACCTCAGATTGTATAGGCGCAGGGGGAATTGAGAGATCATCTATTGATATGGGGGCAAGAAGATGTTTAGCTACTGACCGATGATTAAGATAAGTGTAATGATCGAGTTACTTATATTTATACTTAAGAAAACTGTATTTCCAATCTACCCACTTAGTTTGGAAGAAAGCCCTATTTATAATAGTATAGAACCTGCGGCGCATCCTGGCTGGCTTCGCTGAGGGTATAGTAGCCCTTGCCCTTGCGATCAAAGCAGACCGCTTCTCCCTGAGGCTCGAGGCTGTAAGGCATGCTTTTACCTTTGCCGGAAAGGGCTGAGAGCACCGAACGCCGTTTGCCTTTTTTATAGCGTCTGATGCCGGGATAGTTCTTCACCAGAATGTATTTGCCATCGGGGCTGATATCCGCGGCGGTTACCCAGCCCATATTCATGCTGCCCAGCCTTTTGGCCGTATTCACTTCCAGGGTGGATGGCGGATATGGCACCTGGTAGATGCCCACCTGTTCTTCGCGTTTGCTGAGGATGTAGATATCACCGCTTTGAGGCTCTACAAAGAGCGCTTCCGCATCCCGGGGGCCGTCTTCATAGACTATGCTGTAGCTTTCTACTGAGCTGATATGATAGACGATATCTGCTTTGGTGATGGTGGGTTCCATGACTCTATAAACCTTTACGGAAGGGTATCTGGCACCATTATCGCCGATCTCGCCGATGTAGATATAGGCCTTGCCGTCACTGGGATCGATGGCGGTGGCGATGTCTTCCCAATCCCGGTTTGTGGCTCCTTCGATGATGATTTCAGCCAGCAATCTGCCCTGGGTGTCGATCGCAAAGACAGAAGCTTCACCGCCGGAATCGTTGTGGGTGTATAGGACATTGTCATTGATCAAGCTATGGGCGATGCCGGAAGCTTCGGGGATTCTATTTGTCTCAAGGGGGTAGCTCCGGGGCACTTTTATCCCCAGAAGAGCTGCTACCACCAGCAAGATTATGACTGCGATGATGGCAATCCGTTTGCGCATTGTAAACTCCTTATTGTTCATGTATGATCTGAGAGAAGCCGGTGAGCCTTTGCAGCAGGCTGCCTTTTTTGCTGCCCAATCCCAGGGATAGATCGCTCACCACAGTGCGGTTTACCACTATCAACTGATCCTCTTCCTGCCCGTCTGGCGGGGGAATGCTGACTCCCCAAAGAGCGTGCAGGATATAACTTTCACCCTCCACAGAGCCCAGATAGATCATTATATGTCCGGGGAATCTCAGTAAGGTGGCTGCGGGGATGG
>JALNWR010000224.1 GCA_023230795.1 Candidatus Cloacimonadota bacterium | reverse complement strand
TTTGGCAGTTAAGATTCATGATTCCAGCATTAATATCCTTCCAATCCGAGTCCCGGGACGGCATTTTATACAGTAACCTACAGCTACACAAGGTTATAGAGTCCTGTAATGACGGCATTTCAGATAGCAACACCGACCAGTCCATAATCAGACTCTCGTAAAATGGGGGAATGCCAGCAAACTCCCTCCCCACCCAAAGAGACAGACTATCATATCCATGGATTTCAATACTCGGATTGTTCACATTCTGCTCTTATCCTAAATAATCTGGGAGATCAGACTCGTTTTTTCTTGACAAGTATCCAAAGCGCTATACATTGTTCAAAAAATTCATAGGAGTACAAAATGAAAAGAATCACCCTTTTGTTGTTAGTCACAGTTGTCAGCCTTGCACTCTATGCCCAAAGTGCTAAGTCTGAGGCAATATCAAGCCTGAATACGGCGAAATCTATGATCGAAAGTGGCAAGTATATCAAAGCTCAGGAAGAGCTTGATTATGCCCAGGCTAAAATCAGCGAAATTCTATCTGAAGACCTTCTGAAATATATCCCCGCAGCCCCCGCTGGATTTACCCTGGAAGACAAAACTTCACAATCTCTGGGACAGGCAGGAGCCATCATTGGCAGCGCAAATGCCATCGCCGCCACCGGAACTTATACTAAGGACGAAATCGAGCTGGACCTGACCATCGCTGTGGGCGGTCTGCCCGGACAAACCGGTGGCCTGATGGGTCTGGCCGCTATGTTTGGCGGAATGACTGATATGAGAACCAGAACCATCCGTATAAAAGGGAACAACGCAACTTTGGAATATGACGAAGACGAAGAATCCGGGACTTTGACCATCAAAGTGGGCGAAAACATTACCGTGCTTGTATCCGGAGAAAATCTGACCGATGCTGATGTAATGAAGACTTTGGCTGAAAAAGTAGATTTTGACGGCTTATTAAAGAATTTCTAACAAAGCAATCAATCTTGTATGCCCCGTTTGGCCTAATCAAACGGGGTTTTTTTAATCTAAATCTGGAAAGAGATAATCATCATAATCAAGGCTATCGGCTCTGGGCTCCGGTCCACGGCTAAGGGTCAGCCGGATCATGGATTTCTTTTCTACTTTTGCTCCAGCAGCCGGAGAGGATCTCAGGACCGCATTTTGGTCATATTCATTACTGTACAAAGAATCTACGATGCTGCTTCTAAGATCATAATTTCGCAGCATTACCATGGCCTGTTGAAAGCGACTGCCACGTACATCCGGTACTTTCACCATTTTACTGCCTTTGCTGATTACCAAAAAGACGGTGCCTTCTTCTTTCAGAGTGGTTCCGGCGATAGGGGATTGTTCCATGACCTGGTCGATCTTGAACACTTCGCTGTAAAGTGAGTCCTTGATCACTGCGTGCAGTTTATCTTCGGTAAGCGTCCTTTTTGCCTGAGCCAGACTCATGCCCACCAGATTGGGAGTATCTACCTTCTTTGCGCGACCCAAAGCCAGAGGGAGTATCACCTGGCTGAAAATGAAGGCAGTTACAAAGATGATGCCCAGCCCGATTCCGAGCATGTATCCCCATTTTTTGAGGCTTGTTTTGCTCACTTTATCCTCACTTTATCTTTTGCATCTTGGCGGCAAAAGCTCCATCCATGTGATGTTTGAAAGGTATGGTCTTCATAAAGCCTTTTTCGGTATAGGCTTTGGGGATATACTTTTCGGCAGGGATCAGTTTGAATTTGGGATTATGAGCCAGGAAACGCTTGATCTGCGCCTCGTTTTCCTGCGGATTCATGGTGCAGGTGGAATACACCAGATAGCCTTCCAGTTTCACAAAATTCGCCGCATGGTCCAGAGCTTTTTCCTGCAATTTAATCAGCTGAGGGATGTCGTGGTGAGCCTGCCATCTGAGGTCTGCTTTTCTGGAAAAGACACCCCAGCCGGAGCAAGGCGCATCCACCAATACTCTGTCATAAGCCGGGGCTACGGGGCCATACTTTAGCGCATCTGTGGTAATCTGTTTGATATTGGTCAATTGCAGGCGGTCTGCAGCTTGTTTCAGCCGCTTCATCTTTTGAGGGATTCTGTCCACTGCGATCACTTCTCCGGTGTTTTGCATCCTCTCTGAGATGTAGGTGCATTTGCCTCCGGGAGCTGCAAAAAAGTCCAGCACGGATTGCTCTGGCAAGGGGTCCAGCAATTCCACCACCAAAGCCGCCGATGTATCCTGCACGGTAAAATAGCCTTCCGAGAAAGCCACTTCATTCAATAGCTCTGAAGCCTGTTTGGTGCAAAACATCATCTTACTGGCCGCACAGGGCTTGATCTCGATCTCCCTGCGGGCAAAATACTTCTGCAGTTTCTCAGGAGTGGTAGCCATAGAATTCACCCGAATATGCAAAGCCGGATTTTCGTTGAAATACATAGCCAGATACTCTGTGGATTCTTCACCAAAGAGCTCAATCCAGGTCTTGATCAAATCCGGAGGATAGGAATGCTCGTAGGCAATCCTGAGAACGGGATCCTCTGGATACTGGGTCTTGTCTTCCCTTAGATATGCTCTCAGCACTGCATTCACAAAATCCGCCACCTGCTCGGAAAGCACGCTCTTGGCCAGCTTGACAGTCTCGTTCACAGCCGCGTGCGGCGGGATGCTATCCAGATACATGATCTGATACAATCCCAGATACAGCATAATCTTGATCTTGAGATCTGTAGATTCATACTTTTGGGCTTCAGTATAATGCGAGAGGATAAAGTCCAGCTTTTGCCGCATTTTGACCACTCCCTTCACTGTAGTGTAAAAGAGAGCGACGTCTTCCCCACTTTTTTTAAGTTTCCTGGCTCTTTGTTGCAATAGAGTATCGGAGAAATCACCGTCTTTAAACACCCTCAGGATGGTCTTATATGCTTCTGATCTAAAATTCATTTTGCCCTCTGATACAGTCTTTTGATTACTTCTTTGATTAATTTTTCCTCAGGATACTCCAGCTCTTCCGGGCCCAAGAGTTTCAATTCCCGCTGGATCAAGCCTGCATTAAAGCCCAGAGCCAGCAAAGCGCTTTCCACCTCTTGCAAGGGGGCCTGCGCCCCGGTAAATTGAGCATCATCCACATAGTCCATCAGCTTGTGAATCTTATCCCTGAGCTCCACTATCAAACGCTGAGCACTCTTCTTTCCAATGCCGGGAACTCTGGTCAAAAGAGCCTCTTCCCCACTTTGGATACTTCTCACAAAAGCGGGTATGCTCAAAGTGGAGAGAATGGAGATAGCGGTCTTGGAGCCGATGCCGCTAACTTTGGTAAGCTGGGTAAAGAGTTCACGTTCGCCAAGGCTGGCAAAGCCGTGGATGCGCACATCGTCCTGAGATATACTGAGATAGCAATACAAAGAGCACTCGCTGCCCACCGGCGGCAGGCTTTCATAGGTAGATACGGGAATCTTGAGCTCCCATCCTATCCCCATGGTTTCTATCACTGCTACTACAGGACTTTTCTGAGTGAGAATGCCTTTGATATATTCGATCATTTGCTTTTATCCCATTTGATGCGGTTAAAGTGTGTGGTGGCTATAGCCAGAGCATCATAGGCGTCATCGCGCAGCTTTTTTTCACTGAGCGGATACAATTGATGGATCATATAACGCACCTGAGCCTTAGTGGCATTCCCCGTACCAACTACCGCTTTTTTGACTTCACGGGGACTGTATTCCACGATAGGAATTCCTTGTTGAGCCAAAGCCAGGAGTATCACTCCGCGGGCATGGCCCAGGATAAATATGCTTTTTATGTGTTTTTGAAAGAACATCGTTTCGATAGCCGCATAATCCGGCTTATATTCCTGGCAAAGCTCCACTATGGATTCGTACAGCTGGCATAGGCGCTGACCCAAAGTTGGCTGGCGGGTTAGATCTACCAGATCGCAACCCGCAGCTAAAACTTTGCTTTTTTTATA
>JALNWR010000223.1 GCA_023230795.1 Candidatus Cloacimonadota bacterium | reverse complement strand
CTTCAGATACATTGCTTACGATGGCGGAAGCTGAGTTTTGAGAGGCGGGGTACAGATAGTTATTGCTGGTGATGCCATGAGCGGCATTGAAATAGTTTTCGGTAGCATAGGCTATTTGGCCATTGCCGTGAGTAGGTGCCCAGTAGCTGTCATGTCCGGCGATGAGCACGGTCTTGGCCAGGTAATCATCGTTTGGCATGGTATATTGTTCATGCATCAGGGTTTTGTTTACCTGGTTCGTCACCTGAGCTGCGCTGGTGGCGGAGAATCTACCAAAATACATCTCTGGCATATAATCTGTGCCTTGCAGCCTCACATAGTGAAGATCGGTGGGATGCGAGCCAAAGGTGGTAGAACTATTTGAAGGAACCTGCGCTATATCTCCTACTATGAGCAAATAGCTGGGGGCAGGGTTCTCGGCGGTGGCGCTATTCCACAGGCCTTGCATATAGCTTTTGATCTGGCTGGTGGAGCTGCCAATGCTCTCGATAGTGGCGAGGGTGACATTATAGCCTTCACGGGTCTTCCAATCCACAAAAGGCTGCATGGCTGCCTGGAAATTGGCGGGAAGGATGATGACGTAGCCTATCGGATAATGCAAGAGGCTGGTGCGGGTAGCTTGATGATTCCATACGGTGGAAGCAAGAGCTCCTTCAAAAGCAGGGGAATAGGTCCTGGCTTTGAGCTCGGCTGTGGCCGCGTGGTCGGCGCCCACAAAGCTGATCTCAAGCTCTGCAGAAAGCACTATATCCAGGCTTTTACTGGCGGGGTTGTAATTCACGGGCGTAAAATCAAGGGCAAAAAGCCTTTCGCCGCGCAGCATCCCCAGCTCTTCGATCTGGATGGTGGATTCAGTAGTGCTTAGCTCACCATTATAAAAATCTCTGTTTACCACAAAAGGCAGGTCTTCGGGCCTGGCACTTTTGGAAACACTTTCCTGAGCGGGCATGATGGGATAGTTTATTCCTTTCTCGGCGAGCGAGACAGTGCTTCTTTCGCTATCTATGATGCGGAATTGAGCTTCCGCACCCAGGGGCACGCTTATTATTTTTCTGAGTAAGGGCAATTTGGGTTCGCCTACTTTGTTTGTACTGCTATAATCTTTTGCAGAAATCGCAGTCCAGACCCCTTCGCTGCTTTGCAGTTCAAAGAAGTCAAGCTGGTCGATCGCAAAACGTACCCTAAGCACATCGGGACTGCTTTGTAAAATCTCTGACGCAGCGGCAGTATTTTGTAACCGGATGGTTCCGCTTTGGGCCAGAAGCATTACAGTCATAGCCATTAGGGCAAGCACTATAAGATGCTTTTTCATATTATCTCCTATATATTATTCACTTTGTTTATATAATGCGGTGAACTAAGGTCACCTTATATCTATATGATAATGCAAGAATAAAGCCAAGACCAGATAAAATCTGATATTCACCTGACTATAGAAAAACGCCAGAAGGCCTCAGGACTTATAGCATAAGAAGAATGCGGCCAGCTGTCAGGATGGGGCTTATCTTTTATCTTTACTGATGGTGAGATTGCGTAAGCCGCTGTGATCAAGATCGATGGTATCAAAGCGGGAGGGCATGGCAGAGAAGTATTTGCTGTATATGATCTTAAGTGTGGTAGATTCCTCTTCCAGGGGGCTGAAATCCAGCATCTCAAAGAGCAAGTCTATCTCGCCGGCAGGCTCCAGCTCGGCATATTGGTAATCCACGGTGTACATCAGCTCATTCTCGGCATTGAAAAGGCCAAGGATAAAGAAGCCCTGAATCTCGACATCAAGATTATTTTGCAGGCTTACGAAAACATCCGCCGGGGCGGGGAGATCGTAAATATCATAGATAAAGCTCTCTTCTTCAGGGATGGGGACCACATAGATTTCGCTGCTCAGATTGAAGGCCTGCTCGTTCAGCCAATTTCCACTGTAGCTGCGGGCAGAACGGAAGCCGCCCCAGTAAGCCAGGGTCCTGCTTTCATATTCGCTCATGCCGGGATCGTTTACCAGATATGAAGAGGCCTTATCGGCAGGGCCGTCTTGCTTGACTACCAAAACCCAATGCGAGCGGCGTCCTGCAACTTTCACTATCACCTTGTTGCCCTGCTCAAGCTGCGAGGAGAGAAAGTCCCAATCGTTATAGCGATAACTTTGGGCCTGCAGCTCTATGCCGAGGCCTTCTCCATCTATGCGGCCGGGGATTTGCCAACGCATGTTGTTGCCAGAATAGCCGCCGTTTGTTTTTAACCACTGATTGAGTTTATCCGGAGTAATGTAAGGATTTGAGGCTTCAGCGTTGAGCAGCATCGAAAGGCAGGATAACACGCATCCGCTCCGGCCAATTGACGTGCTTCTCCCCAGCTGTTCAGATTTCCAGCGGGAGTCAGTTTGTGAAAACCAACTAAATCCTGTGGCATTCATGTATAGGGCGAGCAGCATAAAGCTGATGGTAAACGTTATTTTTTTCATGGGCACTATCTCTTATAAGTTATATGCTATCATTGTATTATGAAACATGAGACAAGATGCAGGCTTGCATGAATCTGTCAATTACAATATTTCAATTGCATTTCTCAATTTCGCCCGAAAGCCTGATTTTGATCTTTTCTTTCGGCTGCTATAGCTTTTACATAGAAGTAGATATGACGTGTAAATAAGAGAATTTATTACTGTATTTCCACGAGATCTTCATGGCAACAAAAGAGAAAAGATAGTCCTGACAGTTAATTTATATATGTGAAACACACAGACAATAATTAAAGTCAACATCATGTCGTGAATGCTATTGTATAAACGTTAGCAGTCAATCCAAAGGAATGATTCAAATTATTCTCTTGCCAAAAAAAGGCTATCTGCTTTTATGGTAAAAATAACCTGCGATGAGAGATACGTTCTGGCATCAAGGGTGGATAGCTCCTCCCCTAAATGCCACTATTGTATCAATTTTCGCCTGCCAAGGAAGATAATATGCCAGTAAAAAGACATGTAGTCACGATCGTAATCGAAGATATCAAATTAGCCTTTCAGCCAGTGAGCGAGCTCTTGCATAGCCATGCCTCATACATCCTTTTGAGGGTGGGATACCCGATGCGGGATTGGGGGGCTTCAGTGATCTTTTTAGTGATGGAAATGACCACCTCCGAAATGGGAGCCTTTTCCGGAAAACTGGGCATGGTCCAAGGCCTGAATGTGAAGACCGTAACTTTGAAAATTGAACAAGGAGATAAAAATGAAGATTAGCACAGAAGGACTCAAATCCTTTATCCCTGATGCCACCATCGAATCTCTGCTGAAAAGCGAAGCTAATGCTCCGGAAAGCAGAATCCGTGACATCATCCAGAAATCACTGGATAAGAACAGACTGGACCCCGCTGAAACGGCCGCTCTGATCAGTGTGAAAGACCCTGAACTCAGGCAGATGATCATGGATGGAGCGCATGAGCTCAAAGAACGCATCTATGGGAATCGCATCGTGCTCTTTGCACCCCTGTATGTAGGCAATGAATGTATTAACGACTGCGTGTATTGTGGCTTCCGCATCTCAAATAAGGATTGCGACCGTAAGACCCTGAGTCATGATGAATTGGTGGATGAGACCAAAGCTCTGGTAGGAGTGGGGCACAAACGCCTGATCATGGTCTATGGCGAACATCCGATGTACTCCCCCGAATATATTGCAGAGACAGTGCAGACCGTATATGATACCAAGTTCAAAAACGGCGAGATCCGGCGCGTGAATATCAATGCTGCTCCGATGGACGTCGAAGGCTTCCGCGTTGTAAAATCAGCAGGAATCGGCACCTATCAGATCTTCCAAGAAACCTATCATCAGAAGACTTATGAAAAGCTGCATCCCAGTGGCCCCAAGAGCAGCTTCCTCTGGAGACTGGATGGGCTGGATCGCGCTATGAAGGCAGGAATCGACGATCTGGGCATCGGAGCGTTGATGGGGCTGCATGACTGGCGTTTT
>JALNWR010000222.1 GCA_023230795.1 Candidatus Cloacimonadota bacterium | reverse complement strand
TTCCCCCATTTTACGAGAGTCTGATTATGGACTGGTCGGTGTTTGCTATCTGAAATGCCGTCCCTACAGGACTCTATAACATTGTGTAGCTGTAGGTTGCTATCTAAAATGCCGTCTTGATGGGACTCGGATTAGGAGGACATTAATGCTGGAATCATGAATCTTAACTGCCAAAAGTATAAACTGAAATACATAGCCATAGATGATAGCTAAGATACTATCATTAAGTTCATTATCAAAAGAGTGACTCAATATTTTGGGGGAATGCCAGTAAGGATTCAATAAAAATGAAGTCCAAGCCGGCGCTAAGATTGGAGCATAAACCGAAGCTGGAGGAGCAATCAACGCTTTGAAGTCCAAGCCGGCGCTAAGATTGGAGCATAAGCCGAAGCTGAAGGAGCCGGCTTGAACTCCAAACCGTGGCCGGAGGATGCTATTCCTGTGCATCAATCGGGCGTGATAGCGAGAGAAAGATTCGGAGCTATAGGCAAGCTTCGGTACAAAAAACCCCGGCGGTATTTAGCGCCGGGGTTCATTGATTATGTTTAGATATAGTTTTTACTTCATCATCACCATTTTACGAAGGTAGTTCTTACCGTTCATTGTCATGCGGGAAAAGTAGATGCCGCTGGTGACTTTATTGCCGTTATCGTTTTTGCCATCCCAAATCACTTGATGCCAGCCTTTGGGCTTTTCACTATTCATCAGATTCCGTACCAATTGGCCACGGTAATTGTATATTTTGATTTCCACGCTGCTGGCCTTATTCACGCCATAACGAATGGTGGCCTGGGGATTAAAGGGATTGGGATAGACATCTCTAAGGCCGGGAACAGGGACTTGTGGGGAAGTGCCACTGTCATCACTGAGCAAATGTACGTTCACCGGACCATAGATTTGCGAATTGCCGTCGAAATCATTGCTTTCCAACCAATAATAGTACTGATTAGGAATCTCGACATCGCGGTCATAATATACATAAGTTTTGGGCTGAGAGGTATTGGTAGCAGGGATGAGGATATCCAAATGCAGAGCGGTAGTAAGATCATCCTCAAGACCCCGGTATATGCTAAAGCCCAGCACATTAGTCTCAGTTTGGGTGCGCCATTGCAGCATTGCACTGCTGCCTTGATATGGCAGTGCGGTAAAGGAAGAAAGCTCTACGGGGAGGGTCTGGCCAGACTCCAAACCGATTTTGAAGCTCATGGACGCTTTTGAGGCATTCTGGGGGAAGGCATAGTCTATCTTAACCCAGCGAGGGTTCGTGGTTAAAGAGGAAGCACTAACCGGGAATCCCGTTGTATTTGCACCAAGATATACTTTGGGAACAGTACTGCCCCAGGAAAAATCGTAATCATCATCCGGAGTCCAGAAAAAGGTCAGGGTCTTTGTGCGGCTTGTTGCAGCCCCATCATCAACGTTTCCTGAAAGGGTCCATTGCCGTTTGATATAGCGCGAATCAGTCTGGTTGGTATCGGTGCTGATGGCAAACCCGGCAGTTAAATAAAAGTCGTTTTTGGACATATAAAAATAGCTGACTTCCGGAGAGTGGTAGCCATTTACGCTTGCTGAACCGCTTGATAGCGTATAAGAGCCCTGTAAAAGAGATAGGGTCCCTCTTACCGAAAAACCTTTACTAAAAGTCACACCAGCAGAGTTGTTTATAATAAGATCATACACTGTGCCAGGGAAATTAGCTCCAGCTGCTTGCGCAGAGCTGCCAGCATATATTTTTTTAGAATTGTCAGAGTAGTTCAGATTAGCATTTGTTTCGATAGTATGCGTACCTGTGATATCCAGTTCACCGGATAGGTTTAAGGTAGAATTTGCTTTACTGGTCAAGGTGCCGCTTACCAAAGAGTATGAAGAACTATTTAGAGTCAGGGTTCCGCTGTGTTCCAATTCTCCTTCCACTTTTAGGTCAGTGCTATCTCCATCTCTCACGGTAAGGGTTTTTCCGCTTGATACCACTATCTTGCCACCATTTTCTACGGTAGTCTGGTCTATGATGACGTCTGCATTTACTGTCATAGTATGACCATTGCGCACTGTGATAGAAAGAGAATTGTAAGCTGTGGGAGAATTTGAAGCAGCAGCCCAGCCGCTTGTTCCATCTGTAGAGGTTTCCCAGTCATTCGCTATCGACCATGTACTGCCTGTTTCCCTATACACTGACCGATAATGATAAGTAGCGCTGGATGATGCCATGTGATAAGGATAATTGTCGTTGTTTGAAGAATCAATCTTCCAGACATTGGTAAAATCCCAGTTTGTAAAATTGCTTGAAACTTTCATCTGAGCATCTGTTAATCCAGTGCCGACTGTATTGCTGCCAGTAGTGGGATCAAGAATAGAGCTTGAAAGATAATAACAATCTTCACAGGATCCGGTGGCATTGGTTCCGCCTAAGCCTGGAGGAAGTCTTCCCTCTATTAGCCCCACCAGGCGGCCGAATCCACCCTGCCACCCTGTTGAGCTGATACCTTGAGTAACAGAGCCTGTGGAATAGCTGCGGAAGATGGCTCCGCCTATGGTGCAGCCTGCCAGTCCGCCTACCCGATCTCCACCGGATACATTACCGCGAGCATAGCTGTCTTCAGTAACGCCGGTTTCATTACAGCCCACCAAACCGCCATACTTGATGTTGTAGGGATTGTTATTATCACCGCTGTTAAGAGCTTGATTTTGAGGGTGGGTAGAAGAAACTGTGACATTGGCGTGGCTATAGCGAATGACGGGTACTTGCTGTTTACGGTCGCTGTTATTTGCTCCCACCAGTCCTCCGGTGGCGCCGAAACCTGCTACTGTGGCTGTCCCCGTCCCACCATCTGGCTGCGCATAGCAATTGATGACGTAAACCTTTTTAATCTTGTTAATGGCAGGAATCATCACCTTACCCACCAAAGCACCTGTGCCTCTTTTGCCGGTTATGTTGGGATTGATTATTCCAAGATTCTTGATTACGGTATCAGATGTTGTACTGCTACTCACAAAGCCAAAGAGGCCGACGTTGTTTTCCCCATTAGCAGGGAAAACACTATTGTTTGTCTGAGCATCCGCTCCGCGATCGATATAAAGATTTAAGACCGTCTTGCCATCGCCATCATATACACCCTTAAAGGCATTGTTGTAGCCATCGGTTTGGTCTCCTATGGGCTTCCAGCCTTTTGAGGCTTCCCACATCTTGGTCCAGTTTGTACCTGCGAATATGCCGGCTTGTGTTTGTGCAACTGCACAAAAGTAGGCATAACCATCCGTGGTGTTCTTGCGAATATCGCCCACCACATAAGTAGAGTCTGCCGACCAGGCTATAAGATTCGCAGGATTGGTAACTGATAAATCAATATCAGCGGTCTGCTTGTAGTTTCCGCTGAGGTTAGTTCTAACATTCCACAGGTCCAAAACCGTAGTGACATTGGTCTGCGCCACAGCCACACCAACAATGCTAAATAAAGCTATTACCAGTATAGCTCGTGTAAAATAAAGAGTTCTTGCTTTCATATATTCTCCTGTTTAAAAAATTAGATAAAGTCCATGTAAGTCATAAAGGCAAGAGCAACACCTTGCAGCTTGCCTGATATAATAAACACACTATATAGTTTAGTTTGAGATGCTGCTTTGCCTGTGTCCTTCTGGATTTGAGTCAAAAAATCATAGGATAAACCACATATTCAAATCCATAATGGCAACCCCCAAGACCTTGTCAAGCAAATTCTTTGCAGGCATTCCCCCTTTTTTCGAGAGTCTGATTTTGGGCGGTCGGTATTTGCTATCTGAAATGCCGTCCCGAATGGGACTCTGGGGCGTTGTGCAGCTTTGGTTTGCTATCTGAAATATCGTCCCGAATGGGACTCATTGGGGTGTTTTTCTTCATGGGGGAGCTATCTGAAATGCCGTCCCGTTGGGACTCTGGGGCGTTGTGCAGCTTTGGTTTGCTATCTGAAATGTCGTCCCGAATGGGACTCATTGGAGTGTTTTT
>JALNWR010000221.1 GCA_023230795.1 Candidatus Cloacimonadota bacterium | reverse complement strand
CACGCACAATACGCCATACACGTCCTTGAGAGCCTAGCGCACGTTCTCAAACCCGATCGCACTATCAAAGCTGGGAATCTTTGTGCCGGTGAAGGTTTCATCCTCTGTGCCCAGTTCGGTGAGCTCCAGGATTCTCTTCAAAGACACAAAGCTGCGCTGCATTTGCATGAAGTTTTCGCTGAGGTGCATGAGTGGCCAGACCATGCGGTAGATGTATTGGATAAAGACGATCAGGGTGCCCAAGGTGGCTACTCCAGCGATGATCTTGGGCGCTGAGATCATGATCACGATCACTACAAAAAGCACGTTGAAGATGAACATAAACAGGCTCTGAAAGCCGTATTCGATAAAGCTGGTCTTCACCTCAGTGCGTTTTTTGTCTTTGGAGGCATAGCTCAGATCATCTATCACCCGCTCTTGTTGATTCAAGGCCTGAATCATCTGCATACCCTGCACGTAGTCGGTGACTTTTGCAGAGATGATCGCGTATTTTTCCCGAATCATACGGAAGAACCTGGTGATGTATCTGAAGACAAAGGAATACATTACGATGCTGATAAGGATGATGGGCATGATGTAGATCGTGGTACTCCAATCCCGCACCATCAGCACGGCAAACACTCCCACAAAAAAGAGCAGATTGCCGATGATGGTGATGGAAAGTTCGCTGAAAAGCACCTTCACACGTTCGCTATCGCTTTCCACCCGTGCGATCAGCTCTCCCACCGGTTTTTTATCGAACCAGCCTATGGGGAGCTTTAAAAGATGGCTGAAGACTTCGCCTTTGAATTTGGTGATGATCTTGATCCCCAGCCTGCTGAGCAGGACGATCTGCAGATAGGAGAGCAGCCCGGATACCAGCACCACGCCGATGAACATAAAGCCATAGCGAAACATCTGAGTCATATCCTGATTCGGGATGCTCTTGTCGATGATCAGAGCCAGGATGAGAGGGTCCACCAAACGTAGAGCCGAGGTAACCAACATCGCTATCAAACCGAAGACAAGCAGGCCCATATCCTTTTTGATAAAAGGATATATCAGTTTCAGATAGTATGAGATTTTTGGCTTTTGCTCAGACATTTGGGGTTCACCTGTAAAACTTAAGCATTTTGCTGCGGCTGCGTTTCTGCAGCTAATATCTATTAGCTGTATGATTTATGAATATACCAGTCCGATTTCCATTGAATCAGCCGCAAGACCTCAGTTATAGAGCGGGGGCTGGAGTTTTTGATGACATCGACAAAGAACAAATCTGGACAAAAAACACATTGGTCGGGATGAGAGGATTTGAACCTCCGACTTCTCGGTCCCGAACCGAGCGCGCTTACCGGACTGCGCTACATCCCGACCGTGTTATGACACAATTTTTTACTGATGCAATAGTGTCAAGATTATTCTTTGCCGATAGCCTTGAGCAGTTTCTCTGCTTCTTCACTGCTGATTTTACCGGATTCCAGCATATCCAATATCTTCAAACGGCTACGCTCGGCGATCTCCTCTTTTTCCTGTTTCTTTTTTTCAGCCGAGAGATAGGGTTTGATCAAGGGAGAGTTTACCACATTCTTCACGTAATCTTTGATCGATTCCGTATTGAGGTGCTCATACTTGAGATCATCAAAACCTGCCTTCACATTTTTCAGGCCATCGCGGACGTTATCGTAAATCTCGGTGCCCAGATTCTCAAGATTATCGAGAACTATAGTCTTGGTTTCTCCAAAATCGAAGTTTTCGCTGAGCTCTTTCAGCCTGGAAATTGCTGCGTTGACTTTCTCTTTGATCTTCTCCTCTGTAATGGAATCAGTGGTCTTTTGCAGAGAGGCGATCACCTTGTTGGCCATTTCCATCACCTTAGTTTTCTCTTCACTCGTATTGGCGTTTTGGAAGGCTTCTTTGAGCTGACTCAAGCTATTTTTGATAAAATCCAGATTGATGTGCCCATCACTGGATAGCTTGATCAAGCCGTTTTCGGTTACGATGCGGATATTGGTAAGCTCTTCTTCTGCATAGATATTCTCTATTTTGAAGGTTCTGTCTTCCTTGATTACCTCAACATCGAGTTTGGATTTGAGATTGCCTCTCTCGCTTTCTGCCTTCAGAGAAAAACTAAAAGCCAGTGGCAAGACCAGATGCACTATGCCATTTTCGGTTTTGAACTTAAAATTACCAGCTTCTACCGGTTGAGTTTCGTAGTATATAGGCCCGTTTTCACTTTCGATATCCACTTTTTTATAGCTGGCCAGGCGTACCTTGATGGGGCCATTTTCGCTTTCGATCCGGATGCTTTCACCAGATATATCTTCTGCTGAAATCGGGCCATTTTCAAGCTCGGCAAAGAGATTGCCGGCTGAATTGTGGATTCTTAGGGGACCATTTTCGCTCTCCAGGTGCTTGTTGCCATCACAATTGCGCACCGAGATCGGAGCGTTTTCACTTTCGATCTGCAAGTCGTTTTTTAGGCCAGACAGGTTGAGTGGCATATTCTCGATTTCTATCTGTAACAGCACGCTGGCAGGAACCTTTAGCCTGATCTGTGAGTTTTTGGTTTTCTGATCCAGATGCCCGATCTCATCAAAGTCCAGCGTAAGGATTCCATCCTTATATTCTGCTTCAATATAATCTTCAAACTCAAAATCTTCTTCCTGCTTTTTGAAGCTTAGCTCTCCTTGCAGGATCACGGAATCATCGTCATTGGCCTCTATCGCCATTGGCGCCATTAAATTTTTCAGCTCAATAGCTTTGAGCCCTTCATACTCCCACTTTTGTTCAAGTGTGATTTTAGTCATTTTTCTCTCCTTTTTGATATCATACTGAGGGCTTCATCTACATCGATAAAACCTTCGTCCAAGTCTGCCAGGATATCAGTAAAATCACTATCCGCTATAGGATGGCGGGTGATGATCTGATTTATCTCTGACAATCTGTTTTTGATAGTAGGATACGAAATCCCCAATCTCTTTTCCAATTCCTTTAGATTGCCTTGCACCAAAAGGAATAGCTTGATAAACTCCAGCTGCGAAGCGGAAAAGCCTTCCAGCCAGTTCTTCTGAAATCTGCCCCGAAGGCTCACATCGCACTTCGGGCAGTGATACTCACGAATCTCTAATTCGTGATGACAGATCGGACAATTTATAAGGTTCATACGGCCACCTCGTTATTCTTAAGGCAAGGTTTCAATATGTTGAAGTTCCGTCAAGGTAAATCTTCAATATTGTTATATATTACCTTAACAATATGAAAGTCCGGCTGACCAAAGGAGGGTACAGCACAGCTTTTGCCTAAAACAAGAAAAATAAGCATGCAAAAATAATGCTGCTGAGATCTTTCCAAAAACTTAAAGTCAGGCTCTAAAGCACTATAGTAAAGCAGTAGATACTATTGATTGGGTTTTCATACAGAGCTCTCATCGGCGCTGCTGGCTGGCATTTATATCTTGAAAGTTCCATTCCAAGCCCAACTCGTCAGCTTCAGGATGATCTATCCTGCCCAATTACCCTATCCTGTTAGATCTCGTGGATATGACGTGTAAATAGTAGGTAAAATTACGCTTATTTACACGGGATTTACAGGGTAACCTATACAGAAAGAACACTGCAAGTCATGAGGTGGAAAGCGTGATCGAGACCAGATGAAAATTAGGTTCAAAAAAATGAGGGAATACCAGAAAAATATAGCTTGACACTTCTCTGGCACTTATTATTAATGTATCTGTTCCTTGGCTTCACCAAAGAACATGTTTTCTCTCAAACAACTGGTCGAATCTTTTTAGATTTGACATGATATAGATCGTTTGATGGCGTGAACCGCATGTCGGTCCACATAGGTTTTTACCAAATGCTACAAAGCGAAGCGGAAAAGGCCTTAACAGGATTTGAGAAAGAAGTTCAAATGTTTAGGATGCTTTTCTGTTATAGCTTAAATGACACAAAAGGAGATCAGAGCAATGATCATTACTAAACAAGGCACATTCACCCCCCCCCCCCCCCCAACAAAAAGTCGTTAAAAAAAAAATACTTTTTTTTTTTTTTATTCCTGTTTTTTTTGGTTGCGCGTGGGGGCAGTACTTTTTTCTTG
>JALNWR010000220.1 GCA_023230795.1 Candidatus Cloacimonadota bacterium | reverse complement strand
TTTGTGCTTCGTTGGATTGGATGCTTGCTGGATTGGATGCGTCCCGCATCCAGTAAGGCCGGCGGCCTTAAGAAAAGAACAGGTCGCACCCACTGCAGGCGAGACGCCTGCAATCCAGCAGCTCTTTGTGCTTCGTTGGATTGGATGCTTGCTGGATTGGATGCGTCTCGCATCCAGTAAGGCCGGCGGCTTTAAGAAAAGAACAGGTCGCACCCTCTGCAGGCGAGACGCCTGCAATCCAGCAGTTCTTTGTGCTTCGTTGGATTGGATGCCTGCTGGATTGGATGCGTCTCGCATCCAGTATGGCCGGCGGCCTTAAGAAAAGAACAGGTCGCACCCTCTGCAGGCGAGACGCCTGCAATCCAGCAGCTCTTTCATGTAAACTCTATCTGCGCCTTTATCTGCGGAATCTGCGTGAACCTTCTTTATCCGCAGCATCTGCGTGAACCCTCTCCACCACCCAAAAGAAAGATTTGCCTACAAGCGCAAGTCTATTATACTATATACTAAGGATATGCGATAAAAAAGGAGAATATTTGTGACAGATTTTCAATTTCATGTCTTTGCTATGCCGCTGCTGTATATGCCACTTGCGTGGACATTTTATGCTTCTATAGCATATTACCGGAAAATCCGCCTCCATAACCTGGAGTCTTGGAAAAAGCTCAGCACTGAGACTAATATCTCTGCCAAAGAGTTTGTTCTGAGAGCTCAAAATATGTGTTTGAGAAAGGGAATGGCCTTGACGGATATTATCGAGTCGGAGGGGGTTATCAGGGTTTTAATCAGAGAAAATCCCAGTTTATTGTGGAGTGGCCAGTTTTATTGCATTGATTATAGCATTTCTGAGCAGCCCAGCGTTACTGTGCATGCCAGAGGTTCTATTTTCAAGGAAAATCTGAATAGTTCCAGCTTCAAAAATACGCTTAATGCCTTTGTCGGGCTATGATGCCATAAAAATCGGCATTCCTCCATTTTGCGAGAGTCTGATTATAGGCTGGTCGGTAGTTGCTATCTGAAATGCCGTCCCGAATGGGACTCTGGGTTTTTGTGCAGCTTTGAGTTGCTATCTGAAATGCCGTCCCTACAGGACTCAACTCGTTGTTTGATAATTGAATTGCTATCTGAAATGTCGTCCCTACAGGACTCAAATGGTTGCGTGGTAATTGGTTTGCTATCTGAAATGCCGTCCCGAATGGGACTTTGGGTTTTTGTGCAGCTTTGAGTTGCTATCTGAAATGTCGTCCCGAATGGGACTCTGGGTTTTTGTGCAGCTTTGGTTTGCTATCTGAAATGTCGTTCCGAATGGGACTCTGGGTTTTTGTGCAGCTTTGAGTTGCTATCTGAAATGCCGTCCCTACAGGACTCAACTCGTTGTTTGATAATTGGATTGCTATCTGAAATGTCGTCCCTACAGGACTCAAATGGTTGCGTGGTAATTGGATTGCTATCTGAAATGTTGTCCCTACAGGACTCAACTCGTAGCCTGGTAATTGGTTTGCTATCTGAAATGTCGTTCCGAATGGGACACGAATTAGAAGCATATTTAGCCGGAATCAAGAATATTAAGTGCTAAAGATATAAGCTGAAATACATGGACATGGATTCGCATCTCCACCCTTTTACTCTCTCAACACCATCTGCGCCCTTATCTGCGGAATCTGCGTGAACCTTAACATGCTTAACGGTATTATATGCGGAATCTGCGTGAAGCATTCTCAGCCTCTAAGATACGGAAATGTTTGACAAGCATCAAAGCTTTGTTATACTATCATTAAGAAATAACAATAAAAGGGAGGAGAATATGCCTATTCTCGAAGATAAAGTACTGAAAGACGTGGAAAAAGCGCTGCAAAACATGAAAAAGGAAGTGCGCCTGATATTCTTTAAAACATCAGGAGAATGCAAGTATTGCAAAGAAACTCAAGAGCTTTTGGAAGAAGTGCAGGGCACAAATAAGCTGCTCAAGCTGGAAATACATCAGATTGAAGACGACAAAGAAGCCGTAAAGCAGTATGGCGTGGATAAGACCCCTGCGATCGTGGTGGCAGGCGAAAAGGACTATGGTATTCGCTTTTACGGCATCCCGGCGGGCTACGAATTTTCGTCACTCCTATCGGCAATCTTGATGGTCTCCACCGGAGTGCATAAGCTGAGCGAAGACGGTCAGAAATTTCTGAATAACCTGGCCAGGCCCATTCATTTGCAGGTCTTTGTTACGCCTACCTGTCCTTATTGTCCGAAAGCTGTGATCCTGGCGCAGCAGATGGCTTATTACTCTGACAAGGTCAAGGCCGATATGGTGGAGGTTTCTGAATTTCCGGATTTGGGCAAGAAATACTCGGTGCAGGGTGTGCCGCGCACTGTGATCAATGAAGACTGGTTCCAGGAAGGTGCCGCTCCAGAAAATATGCTGATCGAAAAGATCAAAGAGGCCTTGTAAGATGCTCGAATTTTCCGTGAATCTCGGCTCTGATGCTGATAGCTCCGAGCTGTATGATCTGATCATCATCGGCGGAGGTCCGGCGGGGCTTACTTGCGGGCTTTATGCGGCGCGCTACAAGCTCAAGACCTTGATGATAGAAAAATCTCCGGTGACAGGGGGACAGCTCACAACTACCCAGTGGGTAGAGAATTACCCCGGGTTTCCGGAACCTGTACTGGGCAAGAAACTGGCTGAAGATATGGAAACTCAGGCAAAACTATTTGGCTTGAAGGTGGTGAATGAAGATGTGCAAAAGGTGGAGCTTGTCGGGGAAGTCAAGGAAATCGTGACTGGGCAAAACACCTGGAAAGCACGCACTGTCCTGATCTCCACCGGAAGTTCGCCGCGCAAGCTGGGCATTCCCGGAGAGCAGGAATATTCCGGCAAGGGAGTGTCTTACTGCGCCACTTGCGACGGTCCTTTTTATCCGGATAAAGAAGTGGCAGTAGTCGGAGGAGGCAATACCGCCTTTGAGGAATCCGGCTTCATTGCCAAATACGCTTCCAGGGTTTACATCATCCACATGAATGATAGCTTTGATGCAGATCAGATCTTGATAGACAGAGTAAAAGAAAATCCCAAAATTGAGCTGATCACAGATACCATAGTAACCGAGATCGACTTCAAGGGTGAGCCCCGAAAGCTGATGCTCAAAAACAGGAAAAGCGGAGACAGCAGCGAACTTGCGGTGGATGGACTCTTCGTCTTTATCGGCTCGATCCCAAATACCAGGCTCTTTGAAGGACAGCTGGAATTGCAGCAGGGCTATATCGCTACAGACTGCGATCACAATACTTCGCAAGCCGGAGTATTTGCCGCCGGAGATGTGCAGGCCAAAGCCCTCAGACAGGTGGCCACGGCTGTGGGAGATGGTGCCCTGGCTGCATACAAGATTCATAAGTACCTTGAAAAACAAGAAAATAGCTGATGCCGGAGCTTCCTGAAGTACAGACCGTATTGGATGGTCTGACCGAAGTTCTGCATGGCGTTAGCATCACTGGCCTGATCTGTTACTATCCGGGCACAGTGATCACAGACCCCGCTTTGGGAGACGAGCCCTTTCCGGCCAGGCTCAGCCAAGCTCAGCGTCGGGGAAAATATATGATCCTGCATCTGGACAATTCCACAAGCATGATCATACATCTGAGGATGACCGGCAAGTTGGTCTATGAGCCTCATCCCGAAGAGCCGCACAAGCATGAGCGTGCCCGCATCCAGCTTTCCACAGGTGATGCTCTGCGCTTCATCGATCCCCGCACTTTTGGTAAGATCACTTTGGTAAATACTGCGCTTGTGGAAAAATATCTACCCGATTTGGGTCCGGAGCCGCTTTCGCAAGACTTCAGCCCGTCCTATCTGAAGCGGGTGCTGAAAGGCCGCACCGCGCCGATCAAGAACCTTTTACTGGATCAACGCATAGTGGCCGGTCTGGGGAATATTTACGTATGTGAATTGCTCTTTAGAAGCGGAATCCGGCCTGATAGACCCGGCGTCAGCATCTTCGCAAAAGAGCAGTGCGAGATAGTGAAACATACCAAAGAGGTGCTGCTCCAGGCTCTAAAGGTGGGAGGAACCAGCATCTCAGACTATCGCCGCATCGATGACAAA
>JALNWR010000219.1 GCA_023230795.1 Candidatus Cloacimonadota bacterium | reverse complement strand
TCGTAGCAGTTGGCAAGGCATCGCAGAATTACGATGTATCATCTGCCTGCTTCTTCCGCTTTTCGAGTGCGGGAGATACGCTTGCTACAGCTTTCTGGCCTGTTGATCAGGGAAGCCAGTATCATAAGGCTGAAGCTCACGACCTTGCTCTGATGGATAATGGCAATTTACTGCTTACGTGCTCACTAAGCAGCGGTTTGGGATCAATATTAGAAATTGACATAAATGGAGAGCTTGTTAGTCGAATTAATGTGCCAGATAATTATGCAAATGTTGACTCATGCTTGGCTATAGGACGTAGTTGTGCCGACGGGTCATTTTTAATAGCTAGTTCATTTGGACTCTTCCCAATCGTATTGATCAGGGTCTATCGCTTATTCGGCACTGATTTGACTTATCAATTCGATATTGACGGTAGTGAGATGAGTTGGGTTTCGACACTGCTCCCGCATCCCAATGGAGTGCTTATTTGCGGAACTGGCGGAATGAATCCAGGTGGATGGCTAATCAATGTGTCTTATACAGGTGATATTTATTGGGTCTGGAATCATGAAGGAACTAACCTCTGCCCCTATATAGGTTATGGCTTTGGTTCTCCATCGACTGCCTTGCTTGATTTGGATTCAGATGGCTGTGTGTATTGGGCTTGGGGTAATGGTGGTCAACAGGTGATCACCAAACTCTTGCCTAATGGTCAATTACCTATAGAGGACGAATTGGTTAGCCCACCGGTAAATCGGATATCTGCCTATCCAAATCCCGCACAAAACGCTGTTACCATCGAGCTGGGATATGGTGAGCTCCATAAAGCACCAGACAACTGTATCGAGATATTCAATATCAAGGGGCAGAAAGTTAGAAGTATCCCAATGAGTAACGCAGCCAGTCCTATCGCTCAGATAGTGTGGGATAGGCGGGATAATGAAGGCAGGAGGTGTCCCACAGGAGTATATCTGATTCGTGAAACAAACAATCCACAAAATACCAAAAAAATAACTCTGGTAAAAATAGGAGATTATCATGAAAAAATTAATTCTTTTCGCCCTTTGCATTTTGTTGTGAAGTCTTTTATTCGCCCAAACAACGGTTTCACGCACCGTAACTATTGATTCGTTAACCTTGGCAGACATGAGGAGCTCAATATCAAATCCATCAAGTGTATATTATGATCAATTCTTATCTGAGACTCGTTCAAGCACTACTGAAGCAGTATTTTTCGATCCTGTGCCGCTAGGTCCACCACCGTACGCTCCTGGACCAGACTATAAGAGGATCAGAAAATCTGCTGATCTATTAATAAAAGCAATTTTTGGATCAAACCAATTAGGTAACCTAAATACCATAAACGATAGCTTAGCTTTAGTTTCTGATGATCTCTCTGTTTTATCAGCGTCTTTTACAGACCCATCGGTTGAATGTTCATCAAGAGCACTTAAATTGGGCTATCTTGCCATAAACGCTTCGATGCTGTACGATTGTTTGTATGATTATTATGAAAACATGGACCTATCCAATCCTTATTACGTTCTTTATGATGAGAACTTGAGTAAATTGAAGAACATCATGTTAATGTGCATAGAATTGATGATGGATACCGAAGCATATTACAGATTAATATTTGATGATCCGGGCAGTTTCCCGAATTATAACAAATACGCTAATGGTTATTGGGCTCATGATTTTCCAAGTAGTGACATGCCTATTTATCCTGCGTTCAACTTAATTCAATACAGATTATCGATGTATGGCGCATTAGGATTGACTGCATTGTTGCTGTCTGTGACCGACTCCAGTATTGAAGACGAAATGTTAGACATTGTGTCATATGTGGACAGTATGCTGGTTACAGCAGAAATACCATTAACTTTCTCAGATGAGTATAAGACCTACCCCACCTCCACAGTCACCCTGTATAGACAGCGGAACACCGGATACAGAGGGTCTCAGTCTCCCGCCCATGGACCTTGCCTGTAACAGGCGCATCTGGAACGGTAGAATCGATATGGGCTGCTACGAATATGGCTCTGATCCTTATGTGGGTATCGATGATCCCGCCTTGCCGCCTCCTGCACAGGCTATCTCAATATCTGTATATCCCAATCCTTTATTCAATGCAAGCAAGGCTGCCGCATCATGAGATGAACTTGATTACCAACGGCAGCGAGCTTCCTATTTGCACCCGCAACCGAAATATCTGAATCCTGATTCCCTGTCGGCTAAATTATGAATGCAAGCTAATTTTGATTCGCCCTTGATCAGGACTGTTCCCAGCGGTTTACACGAAAAGCATTCTGGTAGATTTCAGGTGCTTATTTTCCAACACTTTGCTAAACTGCTTCATCAGGTTTCGTCTGATCTCAAGGTCTTTGGGCAAAGCGGGGTCTTGGTGAGCCTCGTTGATCTTGGTACCCACCACAAATTCGATGATATCGCTATCCAACAGGATGGAGATCAAGCGCTTTACGGCGTTTTCCGGCATATCATCGATGCTGGTATCTTCTTCCAAGGCTCTTAAGGCACGAGCCAGGGTGATAGTGCCTTCTGTAACGAGATCGAAGCCTTCCATATCCGCTGTGGGAGGAACCTCTCCCCCTCTTCTTACTTCTTTGAGATTTACCTTTACCGGGATTCCAAGTTCGCGGGATAAAATGGCTGAGGTGGTGCCTCCACAGATGACCTTCCGGCCTACAAAATCTGTCGCTATTTGGGCTAATATGGCGTCGTGTTCCTTTTTGTAAGGAGGGCCGGTAATCAGCAGAGTGCGCCGGGGATTTCTGAGATACAGTGCAGCGCAGCTGATATCATCGGCAGCGCTGTTGGCATCATATTCTCTGGCTTTTTGAGCGATGTTTTTGGAGATTTCACCCGCAGACATCGAACGGTCTGCTTTCAGCAGCGAGAGCAGGTAGTTTTCCACGCCGCTTTCTTGCCAGCCGAGCGGGAAATAGGGCAAGCCCATACCGCATTGGGTTACTCCGTCCGAATAATAAACGATCCTGTCTTCGGGAATAAGCTGGATATCGGAATAGTAGAGATTGCTTTTGCGGAAGGTCTTGATGGGGATTTCCTGCTTTTCCACTTTCAGAATCTTCTTATCCCTGACCAGTACGTAAGGAGGGTTATCGTGCTCTATAATTCTCACGTGACCATCGTGTTTGGCATCGATGATAGTGAAGGTGCTGTAGCCGATATTGCGATATGAACACACGGGCAGGGTCTCCAAAATGATCTCGGCGGCATGTTTGATATCCACCTTGGAAGAAATAAAGCCTGCCGCCATGGTAGTAGTCAAAGTGGCCAGGACACTGGCCTTGATTCCGCTGCCCAAGCCATCCGCCAATACGCAGATGATGCCATCGTCGCTCTTTATGCTGTAAAAACTATCGCCACAGGCAAGGTAGCCTTGCTTACAGATCTGATAGTAGTCGGCTTCCAGAAAATAATCCATCTTACGACTATTCCTTTAAGCCAAAGCTCTTGATAATTGAGGAAAGCAGCACTTCGCTATCGGCAGCGTTTTCCCCCAAAAGGAAGGCGATCTGCTGCACGGTGGAGAGGTTCTTGCGCATCACTTCACTGGCCTTATCAATGATCTGCTCTCTTTGGATCATAGGTTCGGTGATGTCCTGCAGGATGCCGCCCAATACGAGGTGTTTTTGGATGGAAAACAGCGTGAGCCGGATAATCTTGCCATCACGCCGGATGTCTTGAACCTGAGCCCCTATTCCATCTTTGAGAGCTCTGGCAAAGAGTTCATGAAAATCTATAATGCGCTCCAGGTATGCGCCTTCAAGGTCTGGGTCTGCTTCCGAAACGATATTGGCATCTCCACCTACGATCTCGATAAAACGCCGGTTGGATTCGATGATTTTGAGGTTTTCATCTACGATCACCACTCCCGAAGGCATGGCTTTGATCAGGGCTGAAGCTTTGTTTTGGGCCAGCTTGCGCAGATATGATACGCACATGGCCGGTTCAGCTTTTTTCTCAATGAGCGCGCAGGCAAATTCCCGGCAGGTATCATAGCCACAGCCTCCACAATTCAGCTCTTCCTCTTTCCGCTTTTTGCCAATCTTCAAAAGAGCTGCAGCAATTTCGGTGTTGCTATATG
>JALNWR010000218.1 GCA_023230795.1 Candidatus Cloacimonadota bacterium | reverse complement strand
TGCCCCTATCGAAGTGCTCTTTACCGTTAGCGAAGAAATCGGACTTTTGGGGTCCAAGGGCTTTGACAAATCCCGATTGAAATCCCGCTTTGGCTACGCTTTGGATTCGCATGTAGTGGGAGAATTGGTAACCGCTGCACCTTCACAAAATTCCTGGAATGCTACTGTCTTCGGCAAAGAATCCCACGCTGGAGTAGCTCCGGAAAAGGGTTTGAACGCCATACGCATAGCCTCTGAAGCTATCGCTGCCATGCCTTTGGGACGCATAGACTTTGAGACCACCTGCAACGCCGGAAAGATCAGCGGAGGCGAAGCCACCAATATCGTGCCGAACAAAGTTCAGGTCTTTGGTGAAGCCCGCAGCCACAATCCCGCCAAGTTAAAACGTGTCACGGAAGATATTCGGCATGCCTTTGAAAGCACAGTGTCCCGTTACTCTGACCTGGGTGGTAAGCTGGAATTTAGCTATAAAACGGAATACAAATCATTCAATATCCCCGAGGACGCCCCCGTGGTAAAGCTGGCTCAAGAGGCTTTGAAAAATCTGGACATACCCTGCAATATCTGCACCGGCGGAGGTGGCAGCGATGCCAATGTATTTACAGCCAGCGGCATACAGATGATTATCACCGGCACCGGCATGGAAAATGTGCATACTGTAAATGAATGCATCCAGGTCTCCGAGCTTCACAGAGGAACCGATTTTGTGGAAGAGCTTATCAAGCTTTATAGCCAACAGGAATCATGACTAAACTCTGTTTGATCGGCTACGGAAAGATGGGCAGGACCATCCATCAGCTTGCCAAAAGCAAGGCCTCTGAGGTGGTGAGCATCATCGATCCAAATCTGCCTGAATATGCCTCCCGGATCACAAAAGAAGCTCTGCAAAATGCCGATGTAGCCATAGATTTCAGCCATCCTGCCGCCGCTATCTCAAATCTTAAGACCCTGATAGAGCTCAAACAAAACACCGTGGTAGGCACCACCGGCTGGCATGACCGGCTCTCCGAGATCACTACCCTTGCACAACAAGCCCGGATCGGCTTTCTCTATGGCGCCAATTTCTCCATAGGGATGAATCTCTTTTCCCGCCTCATCACAAATGCAGTGGAAGTCTTTGACAGCTTTGAAGATTACGATTTGTATGCCCTGGAAAAACATCATGCCCAAAAGCAAGATAGCCCCTCCGGAACCGCTATCGAACTGGCCAATCTGATCCTGGCTGCCAGCGGACGCAAAAACAAAGTGGTGTGGGACAAACTGGAGCGCAGACCGGAGCCTGATGAATTTCATTTCGCCAGTGTGCGAGGAGGCTCTGTGCCCGGAACTCATACTTTATATTTTGATAGTCCAGCTGATACCATCGAGCTCAGCCATATAGTTCGCTCCCGCGCTACCTTTGCGCATGGCGCTTTGATGGCTGCCCGCTGGATCGCTGATAAACAGGGTGTTTACAGCTTTTCACAGATGATACAAGAGATACTATGCTGATAGCTTTTCAGAAAATGCAGGCGCAAGGCAACGACTTCGTGATCCTGGACTTTGTGGATCGCTGCCTTCCGGAATATGATTTCCCTGCTTTGGCCAGATCGATCTGTCATCGTCAATTTGGAGTGGGCGCAGACGGTTTGGTTACCCTGGAGGCTGCCGATACTGCCGATGCCCGCATGATAATCTACAATTCCGATGGCTCCAGAGCAGAAATGTGCGGCTCGGCGCTGCGCTGTGTATCAAGATTGCTGATGGATAAATTTGCCCGCAGCGAGGCGCTCGTCCTTACAGATTCCGGGCTCAAACAGGCCAGCAGCAAAGAGGAGGACATCACGGTCAATATGGGCTCTGCCAGGATAGTCAAGGCAGATTTCCCCGCGGACGGCTTTGTGGGAGACCTCGTTGATATCGGCAATCCGCATTATATTATCTTTTGTGATACGCTCTCAGACGATCCGCATCTGAAACACGGCGCCTCGTTGGAGCATCATCCGGCCTTTCCGGCTTCTGTGAATGTGCATTTTGTCCGGGTTTTAAGCCGAAAGAAGATACAGATGAAGATCTGGGAACATGCCTGTGGAGCCACTTTGGCTTGTGGTACCGGAGCGGCCTCTGCGGTATATTCCGGGATCAGAAAAGCCTTGCTGGAGCATGAAGTGGCAGTAGAAGTGCCCGGCGGAATGCTGAAAATCATCTATCAAAAAGATACCGATACCCTGCAGCTCGTGGGTCCGGTAAGCTATGTATTTTCTGGCAAGTATATATGGAAGATTTAGGCAAATACCTGCTGAATCTCCGCCTTGAGCGCGGGGTTTCTTACGCTGAGATCTGGACAGAGCTCAAGATTTCGGAAGACCAGATCAAAGCCATTGAGGAAAACCGGCTCAGTCAAATGGGACCCTACGGCTTTGTAAAAGCATTGCTTTACACTTACGCCCGCTATCTGGAGGCAGACCTCAGCTCGGTGATGACCGAGTTCAGGATCATGCTGCCAGAGCATACCAAAAAGGAATTTACCCCCCGCCGGGACCTCAAAGAAAAGAAGATCATGCTCTCCACAAACTTCCTGTGGACTGTAGGCATCATCATCTTTGTGATGATCCTGGGCTCCATCTTGCTGCATGCCTACCAGCAGGGCTGGTTGCGCACTCCGAATTTCTTTAAAAAAGACAAACCTGCCCAAACAGAAGAAATTCAGGAAAAAGAAGAAAGCCCAAAGCCGGACAGCCTGCACTTGAGAATGCGGGCCCTCAGCGAAAGCATCCCTCAGAGCAATGTGCTGGAAGGTCACAGTTTGGGCAGCTCAATGCCGGCGGATACTACGGATTACATCGGCCAGATTCTGGGTGATAGTCCGGTAAATGTTCAGATAAATTGAGGGCAAAAAAAATGGCATCCCGTAGGGGAATCGAACCCCTGTTGCGTGACTGAGAATCACGAGTCCTAGGCCACTAGACGAACGGGACGCAAATAAAAAGGTGGTAAGCCCACCCCCATAATCTATAATATTTGGCGACCCCTAGGGGAATCGAACCCCTCTTGCAAGAATGAAAATCTTGAGTCCTAACCGATAGACGAAGGGGTCGCAAATATCTGGTGATCCAGGACGGATTTGAACCGT
Source organism: Candidatus Cloacimonadota bacterium (assembly GCA_023230795.1). Lineage (GTDB taxonomy): Bacteria > Cloacimonadota > Cloacimonadia > Cloacimonadales > Cloacimonadaceae > UBA5456. Next base: position 1,022 of record JALNWR010000218.1, on the reverse strand, counting down.
CGGCTCTCTGCTTAAAAGGCAGATACTCTACCGCTGAGTTACTGGACCGTATTTTCTAATCAGTTTACTCAAAAGATTTTATTGCTCTGTTTCTGTCAAGAAAAAAGTGTATTTCTCCACAAGCTAATCGCATAAGATACTGAATGATATAGTTATATGAAGAGTATCAATTTACCTGACAACGCTGACAGGCATCCAATTCACTACGCAAGACCGCCCAGATATATCTGCGGTCCCGGCTATTTACCAGGCTGCGGGCTTTCTTGCGATCATGCAGAGCATTGGCCAGGCCTTGCAAGATCTGAATCTGGGCATTGGGTGACTGCTTGGGAGTGACCACTAATACGATGAGCCGCACCAGGCTGCCATCCGGACTATCCCATTCCAAACCCTGCCGCGTATGGAACACAAAGAGATAGGACTGCTGTATGCCTTCCAGACGTGCATGTGGGATGGCCAAAGCCTTGCCCATGGCCGTACTCATCTGATCTTCTCTGATCTTGATCTCATGCAGGATAGTTTCGGCGCTGAGCTGAGTTCGCTGCGCCACTTTCTCGCTCATGATCTGCATCATTTCCTCTTGGGAATTGCTATCGATATCGATAAATACATCCTCTTCAGCAAAGAGTACATCAAACACGGTTTTACGCAGCTTCCGCACCGCCAGAGACAGCCAGGGGCCGAAGATGACGGTGGAGATCAGGGCAGAGGCGATAATGCTTACCAAGATCTTCTCTGTGATGAGCCCGGCGCTAAAGGCCAGCATGCCTACCACGATATGCATTTCTCCCCCCGGAGTATGAGCCACCGCTATCACGGATAGATTGCTCTTATGCTGCTTTGACCATCTGGCTCCGATGTATGCAGCGATATAACGTGCCGAAATGCCCACAACGACCATCAGCAGGACTAAGAACCAATCGAAATTGGCGATAAAATCCAGGTGCAAACCGATATTGGCAAAGAAGATCGGCACAAAGATGGAGTAAACCAGCCGGTTCACCACAAAGCGGTCTCTTTTG
>JALNWR010000217.1 GCA_023230795.1 Candidatus Cloacimonadota bacterium | reverse complement strand
TTCAAGGCCTTTGTCTTTGCTGGATTGCAGGCGTCTCGCCTGCAGAGTGGGGGACGTGCTCACTATTCAAGGCCTTTGTCTTTGCTGGATTGCAGGCGTCTCGCCTGCAGAGCTGGGGGGCCGTACTCACTATTCAAGGCCTTTGTCTTTGCTGGATTGCAGGCGTCTCGCCTGCAGAGTGGGGGACGTGCTCACTATTCAAGGCCTCCGGCCTTGCTGGATGCGAGACGCATCCAATCCAGCACGCATCCAATCCAGCACGCATCCAATCCAGCACACAGCACAGATCCAATCCAGCACACAGCACAGATCCAATCCAGCACAGATCCAATCCAGCACACAGCACGCATCCAACAATGATATTCAAGCGTAAAAAACCCGGAATCAATTTCCGGGTTTCATTTGGGGAAATAGTATAACTTCTTTGATGGAGTCATTTTCTGTGAGCAGCATCACCAGACGGTCTATACCGATGCCCTGCCCTCCCATGGGCGGCATGCCATATTCCAGGGCTTCCAGAAAATCTTCATCCACCACGTTAGCCTCGTCATCGCCCAAAGCGCGTAATTTTGCCTGAGCTTCCAAACGCTCACGCTGATCAAAGGGATCGTTCAGCTCGCTAAAAGCATTGGCAAATTCACCTCCGGCAATGACCAGTTCAAAACGGTCTGCCAATAGCGGATTACCCGGCTTGGCTTTGGCCAGGGGAGATATCTCCTTGGGAAAATCGCAAACAAAGGTAGGCTGAATCAGCGTATGTTCTACAAAGCGTTCGTAGAGCAGCGCTATGAGTTTGCCTTTCGCACTTCCCGCTGGAATTTCCAGTTCATGCTCTGTGCAGAAATCGGCCAATTTCTCGGTCGTGGCTTCGATCACATCGATGCCGGTGGCTTCTTGCACCAGGTCTGCCATAGCAGCCCGGCGCCAGCTTCCGGTAAGGTTTACTTCATGATTGTTATACTTGTATATATCTTTGCCTATCACCTCGGTAGCCAGATGCTTGACCATGGCTTCCACCAGGTCCATCATGCCTTTCAGATCCGAATAGGCTTCATAGGATTCCAGCATGGTAAATTCCGGGTTATGAGTGCGGTCCATACCTTCGTTACGAAAGTTTTTCCCGATCTCATACACTCGCTCAAATCCACCCACGATCAGACGTTTCAGATATAGCTCCACGGCGATTCTGAGGTACAAATCCACATCCAGAGTATTGTGATGTGTAACGAAAGGCCGGGCATTTGCCCCTCCATACAGAGTTTGCAGGATTGGCGTTTCCACCTCGATATAATCGCGTTCATCCAAAAACTTGCGGATGGCGGAAATGATCCGTGATCTAAGGGCAAAGACTTTGCGGTGCTCGGGATTGAGCAAGAGGTCCAGATAGCGTTTGCGATAGCGCAGCTCGATATCGGTAAATTCATCATAGCGGATGGTTTTGCCATCTATGAGCTTCTCTTTCACCGCAGGCAGGGGTCGGATGTTTTTGGCCAACAGTTTGATAGCGGAGCATTTCAGGGAGTATTCGCCGGTTTGAGTATAAAAGGCAAATCCGGTGGCCTGGATGAAGTCTCCTGCATCACAGAGCTTAAAAAGCTCATAGTTTTCTTCTCCCAGCTCTGCTTTGGATACATAAAGCTGGATCTTGCCGCTATCATCCTCGATATTGCCAAAGCCGATCTTGCCCTGGCGCCGCATTGCTACCAGACGCCCTGTCAAAGTAACTTTTGCGGCACTTTCTACAAAGCCTTCTTTATCGGCCAGAATCTCGGCGATTTTGTGGCTACGCTCACTTTGAACCGGATAAGGATCGATACCTAAAGCACGAATCCTGGCCAGCTTCTCTTTGCGGAGCTTGATAAATTGATTTTCGGCCATTATATTCTACAGGTCTTTAAAGGGATTGTCCTCTACGATAGGATTCTTCTCTACTGCATATTTGCGCCATTCTTCGTCACGACGTCCACCTCTACGGCCGCCAAAGCTATCACGATCGCGATAACTATCACGAGCACCGCTTTCACGCGGGCTGCGGTCTTGTTGTGTACGGGGACGGCTGGCTGCGGCAATCTCTTCCGGAGTGCGGTCTGTATAATCGAGCGTAATGCGATGATTTTCACGATCGATGGCGGTTACCATCAATTTTACCTTATCACCACTATTAAAATTATCGCTCATGCGCATTCTGGAGCGGGGCAGCAGGCCAGTGATACCATCGGCCACGGTAACGAAAACTCCGAAGTTTGTGGAAGATTCCACCACTCCTTCAAAGGGCTCTTCCAGTTTGATGATCTCTGAGATCTTTTCCCAGGGGTCTGGCTGTAAAGCTTTCAGAGAAAGAGATATTTTCTGAGTATCGGAATCTATCCTGAGAATCTGCACCTGCACGTAATCTCCTTCTTTGAGGATTTCACGGGGGTGGGCAATATTGCGGTTTCGGCTCATTTCGGAAATGGGGATAAGTCCTTCCACTCCGGGTTTGAGCTCGGCAAAAGCGCCAAAATTGTGCAAACGCAAAACGCGGCAATTGATTTCATCGCCTTCCTTCATCTCGCTCATCACGGAAATAAAGGGATTGTCTTGCAGGGCTTTCAGAGATAAGGCTACCTTGTCTTCTTTGATCGAAAGGATTTTGACGTCCAATTCCTGTCCGGTCTTGAGCACATCTTGAGGCTTGATCACATGTTGCCATGAAATCTCAGAAACGTGCATCAGGCCTTCCACTCCGCCTATATCTATAAACGCGCCAAAAGAGGTCATGCGCATCACTTTACCGGGAACCACGTCCCCTTCATTGAGCTTGGACAGCACCTCAATCTTCTTCTCAAGAGCTTCCTGCTCTGCCAATTGTCGGTGGGAAACTACTAACCTGCGACAATTTTCCGAACACTCGATCACTATAAAATCCAAAATCTGACCGATGAACTTTGTGGTGTCATCGACCGGCCTGGCCGAAATCTGCGATACCGGACAAAACGCACGGGCGCCAAGGATATCTACATTGAATCCACCCTTAGTGACCGAATATACCTTGCCTTGGACCGGAATCTTCTTTTCGTAAGCATCACGGATGGACTGCTTGTCCACATGCTGCTTAGTGAGGCTTTTGCCAACTACGAAGCCTTGATCGTTCTGATCGACCACGTAACCTTTGAGTGTATCCCCTACTGCGAGGGTGAGCTTGCCTTTTTCATCGGAATATTCGCTGATCTCAGCATAGGCATCAAACTTGCCACCGAGGTTTAGGATCAAAAAATTATCCGTAATACTAACCACCGGCGCTTCGACTACATCGCCTTTTTTAATTTCTGCTGTGTTTTGAAAGGACTCTTCGAGCATACGAAGATAGTCTTCTTTCATTTCTTTTAAAGCAGCTTTGCTGCTGGTTTCTCGCACCTTGTCTGACATAAGTAACTCCTAACTACATTTCAGATTCCCACAATTTGGACAGGGGGTATTTTGTAAAGCCTTTTGTTTGTTTAATCTAAAATAACTTGTTTTTTCCCATACTTTTGAGGAGATTTATATGGGTTTTACAGCGTTTTCGCTTTTAGCTTTTTGAGGCTGAAAGGCTTGAGGGGGTTGAGATAGTTGAGTAGCCTCAAGCAAGATTTTGCTGCGCAGCCTTGCTGCTGAATACTTTAATTTGTTTTTAATCCGGTTTCCACTCGAGATGACTCGAAGGCTCGAGTGGATTCGAGTGGAAAACGAGTCAAAAACAAGTTCGGCAAAAGAGGGAAATAGCAGAAAGTATAAATATTATTTGAGAGCCAGCAGCTGCCTTCAAACAGTAGTTTATCGGTTTCAGACCCCAGCTTTTCTGATAAAATAAAAACATCCTTCTTGACAGAAAGCTAAGTGCTCATATCTGTGTAAATAGAGTCCTGATTGTGGTTTTGTTAAATTCCCGTTCAGGCTCGTAAGTGATAGTGATAAAAGTATTTATTGATAAGATATTATAGGAGTTGCCATGTTTTCCTTAATCCGGAAAAGAAACGAACAGATAGTGGATTTTGATCAGAGTAAAATCACCCGCGCCATCGAGAAAGCCGCTTCTGCCAGCGGTGAATTTGGCTTCGAAATGGCGGAAAAATTATGTTTGAGGGTGATCAACCTCGCCCTGCAAACCATCACCGAGGATATT
>JALNWR010000216.1 GCA_023230795.1 Candidatus Cloacimonadota bacterium | reverse complement strand
GCTCCACCAGTACTCCTTCCAGAGGAGCGTTGTCTATTCCGGTTACGTTTCCGCTAAGATGGCCTACTCCGCCGGGGATACCCAGGAAGGTGGTCATCGGGAAGGTTCCGGAAGTGGTGCCGGAAGTTGGCGGGTTCATGGGATCGAGAGGAGTGGTAGTGCTATCGCTTTGGTGCTTACGGGCACGGTTTGTGCCGATGGTCTGAGCTCTGAATTTATCACCGGCACTGTGCCAATCGGGATCTGTGGGTCTGTGTACTGTTACCAGCAGATTCTCACCATTCAGATACATGAAGGGCTCTGCAAAGGGGATCACGATGTTGTTTTCTCCCGAAGGATAGTTTACGTTGCCATCAAATACCAATGTAGAGCTATCGCTGATGGCTACCCAACCGCCGTCAAGATCATTCAGGGTCGTGGTCTCAAACCAGATCTTGGTGGGCATATTGGGCAGATCGCTGACGAAGTTATTATAGAATTGGATGCCGTTGAAGAACCCAAAGAAGTTCCCTAAATCGGCATTAGTTATGATCATCTGGAAGAGACTGTTCCTGTAATACATATCCACGGGGACACGCTCCAATAAGCTACCGTCTCCCACAGTGTAGCCAAATTGCCCGGCGGGCATTACGTGCACGTTGATGCTTGAAGTCTCATCGTTTGTAGCATCTGAATCTTCAGGAAGCACTACCTTCCCATAGATGGCGACAGGGCCCTGTGTGGTAGGTACCCAGGGAACCGTAACTGCGATCTCTTCAGCCACGCCGATAGCGGGGCCATTTACAGAGGCCAGCTCTGTGGTGCCGCTCATCAGCTTCACGGTGTAAGCATTAGTTGCCTGCGGGGATGTACCGGTATTTTTCACAGTGACAATGTAGTTTGAGGCTGCACCTATTGTGGGTGTGCTGTTTCCGGTAATGGATAGCGCAGACATGTCATTTGGCTGTTTACGGATGGTATTTGAGAAGCCGGGATTCGATTCTACATCATTAGTATAGATCGTTTTCACAGCCCATCTATAAACTCCATCGGGGAAGCCTGGCCAAGCAGGATCCGCGAAGGTGGTATCGGTAATCATGGTAGGAGTAAGCGAAATCCACTGGGCGGGAGTGTTTTCCTGTCCGTATTCCAGACGCCAGACCTGGTATCCCACAGGGAGGCGGGATGGATTATGAATCGGTTGGCTGAGATTGTTGGCCATCCTCCTGACAGGGCGCAGGCTGGCTCTTGATTCGGCCAGCTGAGCGGCTTGCATTTCGCTGAGGCCTCTGAATTCACCTGAAATGACCGAAGGTGGAGAGGTACGCACCACATCCTGACCGGCAGGGCCGATGTAAACATCGTCTATGTACCAGCCAGCGTAGTTTACGGTGGTGGTGGCAAACATTTCAAAGCGGACTACCACGTCGCTCATACCATCATAGGCGGAAAGATCGATGATCCTCTCTTGCCAGATAGTACCTGTATAATCCCAGCTCGGACCCCAGACCAGGGTGCCGTTTATGCTCACCTGAGCATAATCCCAATCACCAAAGAGATTCTCCCAGCTCCAGAATTTCATCTGAGTTTCGGAAAATCCGGAGAAGTCTAAAGTCTGGGTCAGATAGCTGTATCCCCCGGAATTGGTGTAGTTAGTGTTTATCTTGGTGCCCCACATTCCGGTTCCGGAATGTGCAGTTCCCGGAGGCGTAACGTTGCCCGCGGTATAGCTTGGATTCCAGTTTGTGATATCATAGGCATCCGTATATTCCCAGTCTCCTAAAGGATCAGTCCAGTCTGAACTGGGCACCCAGCCACCGTTATCATTTTCGAAATCAAAGAAGTGGTAGTTTCCAGGAGTGCCGGGAGAGCCCCAAATCAGATTAACCGCTGTCTCGGCTGCATTCACTGTCGCAGTGATGGCAGAGGGCGGCAGAGTGAGTTCATTGAGGGTTATACTGCCCATGGCGTAATCAGTGGAGCCCACGACGATAGTTCCGGTCGCGGTTTGGTATCCGGCTCTGCTGATTGCGTAATCATAAGTATTGCCGGAGAGGACGTTGCTTACTACAAACTGTCCAGCGGCATTGGTGTTTGCGGTGTAATCAATTACACCGGTCAGATTTATCACGCCTTCGCTGAGCCCCACTGTGGGGTTGTCGCTGCCCACGATAGTGCCGGTTACGTTTACCGAGGCGGATTCGGTCATCACTATATCCACCGTGGTGTTTTGATCTTCCACGATGCTGAAACCGATGGACCGGTCTTCATAACCGATCTTATGTGCAGTAAGGGTATAATCACCTTCAAACAAGTAAGGGAAACTATACTGACCTGAGGCGGAAGTAATGGCCTCGTAGCTGGTGTCGTCTATGCTGATCACCACATCTGCCAGGGGACTGCCAGAGGCGGTAACGGTGCCGCTGAGACTACCCATTTCTTCCACGTTCAGGTAGAAACGGGTGTTGGAGCGGTTACTGAGCACTGATCCGGTGGTGGCAGTATCTGCGGCTGTGCTGTCGCTCTGATAGCGCAGAGAGCTGGGGTAGGTGGTGGGAGTATAATACACCATCGCGTTGCGGGTATAGGCGCTGGCAAGCAAATCAGTTATGATATCCACAAGCAGGTTTGAGGTACCGTCCCAGAAGAAGGGAGCGTCAAACGTATGCAAGTTCCAGCCTGCGGTAGGCATGAAGTCATTCTGCATAAAGACCTGAGTGTACTGGCCAGTTTCAAATGTGGTGGTAAGCCCGGTCTGCTGGGTGGTCTTCATCCGGATGCGATAGTTCGGCATGGGCGAGCAGGTATTAAGGTCATGCACGTTGAAAGCCAGAGCGTAGATCTCGCCGGGAACGGCACCGTGAGCCATCATATCATCGGCTGTGTAAAGGAACTGCTGACGGAAGTTCTTGTGGTAAGTGCCGTAAGGGGTGGGAGGGCCAGTAATGGTGTTTGTGCTGGTGCCGTCGCCTATCGCCACGATAAATACATCTTCGGCAGTGACATTGATGTTCAGTAGATCAGTCGTGTCATTCATGGGGTTGGCATCGCCGGCCAGGATTACTTTACCATACAGAGAGGCAGGTCCTTGCGCGGTAGGGGTCCAGCTCAAAGATACTGCAACGGTTTCACCCGGAGCTATCGCCAAACCTGCGGCAGAGCTCAGCTCGGTATCGTTGGCATCATACAATTTCACCTGATAGTTGCTCTGAGCAGCGGTGCCATTATTGAATACGCTTACCAGATAATTGCTCACGATATTCACGGGAGGAGTGGTGTTTCCTGTAATGGCCACAGCAGCCAGATCGTTTGGAGCAATCAGCTCAAAGATAAGATCATCCACATAAACGCTGCGGGATGCTCCACCCAGGCCGTGTCTAAAAGCGATGAACTGACCGGCGGGAGTGTGTCCGGTGAGGTTCACCACATACTCGTTCCAGTTTGAGATCACCGCAAGATCCTCGGCCAGAACGAAGGTGGTGGGGTCATTAGGATCGCTCATGGTGCCTACCTGCAGAGAGTAATTGGTGCCACCTTTGGCCATTATCTTAATGCGGACACTGCTCATATCGATATCATTTGCAAAAGGCGGGGAGATCAAATAGAGCTCGGCATTCGCATCGCTGGGATTGTAGAAGCGCACGCTGTTTGGAGCGCTGTTCGGGGATGAGGCGTAGGTCGCCACAATGGCCGATGTGCTCGTAGAATTCACAATCTTGCTCCAGCCTAAAGGGAGATCCGGTACAGTGACGGTATCCCAGTCTTCCATGAGTGGCAAACTGTAGATAGTGGCGTCAAAGCCGTCGCCGGTGATGGCGATGGTATGCACTTCACGGGTGATATTATCGGTGATAGAGATCTGGGCGGTATGCACACCTGCAGCGGTGGGGCTATAATCCAGGCCAAAGGTCAGAGTTTGCCCGGTATTCAAGCTCGCCGGCAGGTCCGGCAGATCCGTTAAAGTAAAAGCGGCATCTCCGGTGAGGGAAATGCTGTTGATTCCCAAAGCTCCGCCACCGGCATTGGCGATAAAGAAATTCCGATGTGCGGTGGTAGAGACTAATACCGTGCCAAAATCTTGCTCGGGAGGTGAAACCACAAACATGGGTTCATCGCTGAGCGGAACCATGATGAAAGTGGTTTTGGGGAAAGTGCCGGACAGAGTCCCTGCCGCCGAGGGTGCCAT
>JALNWR010000215.1 GCA_023230795.1 Candidatus Cloacimonadota bacterium | reverse complement strand
CGATAAGCTCTGTGACCTGATCCGCGAAAGAACCAAGATCAAGCGTGTGCGCAGCGATACCTTTGGTTATCTGCAACGTTCATTTTTGGGCTGCGTATCTGATGTGGATCAGCGGGAAGCCCGGGAAGTGGGCGAACGGGCTGCGCATTTTGCCATCTGGTACAATCTGGATGGATCTATCTCCATTCAGCGCACCGGTTACTATTCCGTTGATTACCGTTTGGAAAAACTGGAGGATGTGGCGAGAAAGACCCGCCTGATGCCCGATAACTACATCAATGCAGAAGGCAATGGCGTAACCGATGATTTCCGTTACTATCTGCGTCCGCTTTTGGGTTCAGGTTACCCGGCTTCGCATAGATTGCGCGCACCTAAGGTGCGGAAAGTGCTTAGTTCAGACAGCTAATAACAGCTATCTTTATATAGAAAGCGTAGGCCTTAGGGTTTACGCTTTTTTCTGCTTCGCAAAATGCACATAGCGAGAGCGCCCAGACAGAGTCCTTCGGTTTCCTGTTTGACCTGATTTTCGCTAAACAGGATATCTCCACAGGCATCAATAACCTTGTCCCGCCGGCTGAGATTGATGGCGCAGATCAAGCTCTCAGCATCGTTGTAGCGGCGATACAGGATCAGCTCCCGGGGGGATTGCTCAAAGCTAAATTCAGCTTCGTAAAGCAGGCTTTCCTCTCTGCGCAGACCCACCAGCCGTATGTAGAAATCCCGCAAGTTCCGGGCTGAATCATCCTCTTCCCATTTCCAATTGAAAGGACGGCGGTTATCCGGGTCCCTGCCGCCGCGCATGCCTATCTCATCTCCGTAATAGATATGGGGAATGCCCACAAAGGTCATTTGGAAAAACACCGCCTGTTTCAGCTTGTGCATCTTCCCCTTGGCCAGATGCATGATTCTTTGGGTATCGTGACTGCCCAGAAGGTTCATCATCACCTGGGTGGCATGTTGGGGATAAGCGGCCAGACCTTGCTCGATTTGCCTGGTGAAATTCTGTTTGGACATCAGGTTTTGAATGAAGAATTCCAGCACCGGATTCTTGAAATAAGCGTAATTCATCACGGAATCAAAGTAGCGCTCGGATATCCAGGCAGAGGCGTTGTTCCAGATTTCGCCCACCAGCCATGCCTCCGGTTTCAGCTGCTTGATCCGCTGGCGAAATAGCTGCCAAAACCACCAGGGCACTTCATCCGGCACATCCAGGCGAAAGCCATCTATCCCGATTTCGGATATCCACCAGGAGCTGGCCTCCAATACGTGGTTTACCAGCTCCCAATTCACCTGCGCATTGGCAATGTCGCGGATATAATTCTCATAAGGATGCTGGCGGGAAAGGTCGTAATTTAGATCTGGCATATCCTTGATTCCCCACCAGGATTGATAGTAATCTCGAGGCTTAAAGTCTTCCGGCAGAGGGTCTGGCAGGGGCCATTTATACCAGTCATACCAATGCCAGTAGGCTGATTTGTCGCCCTTTTCCACAGTATCCCGGAAGGCCCAAAAGCTCTCTCCGCTGTGATTGAAGGCCACATCCAGGATCACTCTGATTCCTCTTTTGTGCAAGAGATCGATCAATTCTTTCAGCTCTTCCTCGCTGCCAAAATGGGGGTCCACTTTCATGAAATCCGCAGCATCGTACTTATGATTTGACTTCGCCTCCCACAAGGGATTGAAGTAGATCAGATTGATGCCCAGGCTGCACAGGTAATCCAGCTTTTGCTTTACCCCGGCGATATCACCCCCGAAAAAGCTCCACCAATCCGGCATACCTTCCGGCAGATATGGGCTTTGCTTCAGATGCCCGATATCATACCAATCCTCCACAAAATGGAAATACTCCTTATTGGCGGGAAGATACTCACCCTCAGCGGGTTTGTCCCGGCTGCCCTTGTAGTAGTCTTCCGAAAAGTCCTGATCGTTGCTTTTGTCACCATTATAAAAGCGATCCATAAAGATCTGATAGACCACGCTGGATTTTAGCCAGCCGGGAATCTGGAAAACGGGATAGGAGGCGGGGTCCACCACGATGAGCGGCAGCTGAGGTGGCTTGGGGACAAAGCCTTGCAGATTCAGATACACCAGCTTGTCTTTATGCTGAATCTGCACATAAAACTTTTGGGCCGTCTTCAGCTTCATAGTGCGATGCCAGACCATCTGTCCCGCACTGCAACCCAGAGGGTAAAGCTGAATACTGTGATCCGAGAAATGCAGACTTACCTTATCCGCAAAATCCGGATACCAGCTAAAGCGCAGCTCCAGAGTGTCCTGGCTGGGACGGTGGCAATTGATAAAGGAGCGCGCATCCAGCTTTGCAGCCATCTCTAAGGCTTCCTGCCAGGTCTTTGGGGAACTGTCTTCCTGCACTATGATGAGGGAGTTTTCTCCCCCAAAGGGATCGCTTTCGGTCAGACTATTGGCAGGGTCTGTCTTCCACACTCCATCCACGATGTATTTATAGCGATAGCGGCCGGGTTTAAGATCAAAATCTATCAGATATAGCCCGCCGAAATCCTGCAGAGAGAGTATCTTCCAATGCGTAAAATCTCCCGCGATGCCCACTTCATATTGCCCTGCGGTAAGAGCCTGATAGGTAAATCTTACGTGCATAGCTTTATCCCTTTTTGCTGGTTTTACGTAGCTTTTTCTTAGCTTTAGGCTCTTTTAGATAGCCGATTTCCCGTTCATAGTGCATTTTGAGAAACTCACCTGTAGCGCTGGTCTTGCACTTGATGATGTCTTCAGGGCTACCGGTAGCCAGGACGTAGCCTCCCTTGGCTCCCCCTTCCGGGCCCAGGTCTATCACCCAATCTGCAGACTTGATCACATCCAGATTATGCTCGATCACCACCACTGTATTGCCCATGGCCACCAGCTTTTTGAGCACCTTCAGCAGTTTGTTGATATCATCAAAATGCAGCCCCGTGGTAGGTTCATCCAAAAGGTAAAGAGTGCTACCTGTGGAAGGACGGCTGAGTTCCCGGGATAGCTTGATTCTCTGAGCCTCGCCTCCGGAAAGCGTGGTAGAAGGTTGCCCGAGTTTCATATAATCCAGTCCCACGTCGAGCAAAGTCTTGAGTTTCTTGCGGATGGAAGGGATGGCATCAAAGAATTCGATGGCTTCCTGCACGTCCATATCCAGCACCTCGGCAATGTTCATCCCCTTATAGCGAATGTTTAAGGTCTCCTGATTGTAGCGCCTGCCTTTGCACACCTCGCAGGTCACATAGATATCGGCCATAAAGTGCATTTCGATCTGCCGGACTCCGGCGCCCTGACAGGCTTCACAGCGGCCGCCCTTGACGTTGAAGGAAAAGCGTCCCGGTTTGTAACCCCGCATCTTGGAGGCTGGCAATTCAGCAAAGAGATTGCGGATGGTGTCAAAAAGCTTGATATAGGTACAGGGATTGCTGCGGGGGGTGCGTCCGATGGGCTGTTGATCTATATTGATCACTTTGTCAATGTGCTCCAGTCCGATAATCTCATCCACCTTGCCCACCTTCTGGGTCGCGCGGAAGAAGTGATTGCTTAAGTAAGGCGACAAGGTCTGATTTAGCAAAGAGCTCTTTCCGCTGCCCGATACCCCTGTGATGCAAACAAATAAGCCGAGGGGAATCTCGACATCGATGTTCTTTAGATTGTTCTGCTGGGCGCCTTTGATGCACAGCTTACGCGCATCCACTTTGATACGCTTGGCGGGGATGGGGATGCACATGCGCCCCGCCAGATAGGCTCCTGTGAGCGATTCCGGAGTATTTACAATCTCTTCAAGATTGCCTTGCGCCACGATCTTGCCACCATAGATACCTGCTCTGGGTCCAAAATCCACGATCTGATCTGCGCTGCGGATGGTATCCTCGTCATGCTCCACCACGATCACAGAATTGCCCAAATCCCTGAGCTGCTGAAGCATACCCACCAGCTTGAAATTATCTCTCTGATGCAGGCCGATGGAAGGCTCATCCAGGATATACATCACTCCTACTAATTGCGAGCCGATCTGACTGGCCAGCCGAATGCGCTGAGATTCTCCCCCGGACAGAGTGGGAGAACGCCGATCCAGAGACAGATAATGCAAGCCCACTGCATTCAAAAAGCCCAGGCGGGCCTTGATCTCTTTCAAGATTTCTGCGGCGATGATCAGTTTATTGCCAGAGAGTTTTAACTTT
>JALNWR010000214.1 GCA_023230795.1 Candidatus Cloacimonadota bacterium | reverse complement strand
ACGCAGATTACGCAGATTCATATAGACTAAATCCGTGTGAATCCGTACGATCCGCATCATCCGTGTAACCATTCACCCTGCTGCCCGGAGCATCCTCCCCTATCCGATAACGTAGAGATGTCGTGGAGATCTGGTGGAAATAATACTCTTATTTACACGTCATATCTACGACAGGCTATACAGGTAGAAGCGGCATCCTGCCGCCGCTTATTAGTGCGTAAATCGATATACCGCTTCTACCAAACCTATTTGCACCCGATACAAATTATCAGATGGATGGTTAGATTTAGCAGGATCGGCATCCTGCTCTACGAGAGGATACCCTATGATAATGGTAAAAAATAAATCACACAAAATGCAAATATAGCTTGACGCAATAGATTGGAATAATAATATGACTATGCTCTTGTCTTCTATCAAGAGCATCATGTGTTGCAAAAAGTCGAATCTCCTTGAGATTTGACAGGATATAGATCATGAATTGGCGTGAACCGATAATCGGTGCACAAAGGTTTTTACTAAATGCTAACGAGCGAAAGTAGAAAAGACTTTGCCGTGATATGCGAAAGTAGCTCACTTGAGCAAGATGCTTTTCTGCCCGAGCTTAAAAAACAAACAGGAGATAACATGTTTTACAAAGCATTGCAACACAAAAAAGTATCTACAATCCTGCCGATTGCTGTGGCGAAGAACAGCATAAAAAAAGTATTTAAGGGGGGGGGGTGCGCTCAGTAATATGCACTTTGCTTCTTCTTTTTAGCGGGTCCCTTGCGTGGTCGGAGCATACTTTTGTTCACTTCATGACAGTGGATCCTACTCTGCCCATCAGTCAATACAATAAACACGATATATCAGAAGCAATATTCTCTGGGTTTACCAACTCCTATGGTAACACCCTGATAAATGTAAGCGCGGGAGATTTTGGAGCCTTTGCCGCTTCCCCGTCGTATCGAAGCAATCGTGTGGTAAAAGTAGCGGGTACTCGTTCGTCTGATACACTGCTAACCAGAGTTATAACTTCGTATTCCAATGCGCTGGCTACAATCTCTGAGGGCGGCTCTTCGGGGCAAGGTAATATATTTATCCTTGAGGATATAGCTTTTGAAGGGAGCAGCTACGGAGTAAAGTTAGAACATGATATACCAAGGCTTCAGGTATTCATTAATAATTGTAGCTTTACAAATCAAGTCGGATGGGCAATTGATTCGCATGTGCCCCTTACCATTACAAACTGCACATTCAATATGCCAAGTCAATACGACTACGCCTGCTATGGTGCTATTTCAATTACCGGGGTAGCTGAATGTGAACACGATATGACTGCGATGATCAACGGCAATACCTTTGCTGGAAGATTCACGAGGCATATAATTGATTTGGGCTATGCTACCTGGAATCGTCTTAGAGCAGCTATCGTCGAAGATAACATCTTTAACGGTACTTATAGTAGTAGTGGCTCTTACCCCTACGGCAACGGTGCGGTACAAGCTTCAGGCGTCCAAACCTTAAGCTTTAAGCGCAATATATTTGCTACGAAATCTGAGGCTACCACCAATCTTCCTTTCCATCTCAGGATTTACGATCCTCGCCGTATGGATGGTCCTTTGGAATCCAGATCGTTAGAAGTATTGAACAACAGCTTTGTAACTGACGGTAGTCAGAACTACATCTCTGCTATGGGGATTGATAAAAGGTTCTACACCGCCAGAATAATTAACAATGTAATCAGCGACATGGATGGAGTGGGTATTCAGTTCTACAGCAATCCCACAACCGCATTTGATTATTACGTGCAAAACAACATCATATACAACTGCAGTGATGACATAGTAAACGCCGGCACGGGCGACGGCTGGATAGTGAGCGGACAAATCGCAAGCGACCCTCAGCTGGATGTCAGTAGAAAGCCTATATGGAACAGCGCTATCTTCTCCCCTTGTATAGATGCAGGAAACCGTGATACGAACGGAAATGGCATTCCCTGGAGCGGAGGAGGAGGTTCTCAGACAGGTGACCCTGAAGACTCAGATTTTGATGGCACACCGTTGGACATCGGCGCGAAACGAGCTGTTCCTCATCAGTTTGAGGATTACAGTATGCCCGCAGGCGGTGCCATCAAATGGATGAGCTTCCCCGTAGTCAACGATCTCACTGTCGGCTTCAATCAGAATGGCTCTTTCTTTGCTCCGATTCTGGATCCTCTAATACTGGATTGGGTGGAATGGAAGAAAGAGGGTGAGCCTCAAACAATAATGGCGTATGCTGGAAATATTTTGTACAACTACACCGCAGAGGTTGAGAGCCCTGTGGGCTACAAAGTGAAGCTGCAAAATAGCGTAATTCAGGAAATTCCCCTGCCTACCCCGGGCTTTCTGGCCGATCCCGATACCCAAATACACCTTTACAAATATTTGGTCGGCACGACTACTCCCAATGAGAATTGGATCGGATACTTTCACCGCAGCAGCGTCTATCCCTTGGACGCTTTTGCGCAAATTCTGGATTATGTAACCTCGATCCGGACGCAATACTGGAGCATTGTAAAAAACCCCTATACCGGCAAGTGGAGCATGCATTCCGGTAATCTTACTCTGAATTATGGTGACATGGTGATAGTCACCGTGAATCAAGATTGCAGCTTCCGCTGGAACTACTCGATCCCGGTGGATCCCAAAGTAAGAGAGAAGGCTAGCGCTTTCAGCTTTGAAGAGAGGGCGGATTATACACCTCTATTCGTTGATATGACAGATCTTCAGGATCTACCCTCTGAGCTTGGCATCTATGTGGATGGAGTGTGTAAAGGTGCGGTTACAGTTGATGGAAACTACACCGATATCTGCGTGTATTTGGAAGATAACCAGATCATGGATGCAGAAAATACCGAGCTGGTGCTTCATTACAATAGTAAAAGCGCAATCGGGCAAAGAAGATCATTCAAACCCGGCGCAGGTGAACTGACGAGGCATACTGAGCCGGGACTGAGCTTCTATACCTTGCAGCTTTCGGAGGAATCTGAGCTTGATAACATGGCACCGGTAACCCAGCTCTTGCAGAATTACCCCAATCCTTTCAATCCCAGCACCACGATCGCTTATGAACTGGCAGCCGATGGCCCCGTTTGCCTTGAAATATTCAACGTGAAGGGCCAGAAAGTAGCGACACTGGTGAATAAACACCAAACCAGCGGCTTGCAGAAGCTGATTTGGAATGGCAAAGATGACAATGGCCGTCTGCTCGGAAGCGGAGTCTATCACTATCGCCTCAGGACAGAAAACGGCAGCAGCACCCAAAAGATGCTTTTATTGAAATAGCATTCCCAGCAGGGAGGGATCATCCCTCCCTGCAAATTATAAGGATTAGCACATGAAATCATTATTTGTATGCCTCGTACTTGTATCTGTCCTGCCAGCTTTATCTGCTTCACTGATCACAGTATCAGTAGATGGCGGCATGGATTTCTCGACCATAGGGTCAGCCATTGAAGCAGCCTCCGAGGGGGATTCCATTCTGGTATATCCCGGAGTGTATGTGGAAAACGTGGATTTCATCGGGAAAACAATTACCTTATGTAGTCTGGAAGCACTAACCGGTGATCGCTCCTATGTCCAGAGTACGATTATCGATGGCAATCGAACCGGCTCCTGTGTAGCTTTTCTAAACGGAGAACAAAATGCTACCTTAAGAGGCTTCACTCTTCGCAATGGTATAGGCACCATTTTGTATTCTGATGCTTTATCTGGAGGAGGGATAGTGATGTTTCATTCCGGCAGAGTAAATCTGACGAACTGCGATATCACAAACAACAAGTCTATTGGTGGAGCAGGCATATATTGCGGGAGTGGGCCCCTGTATATGAGCGGAGTGAATATCTTCGAGAACTATGGCTCTTGGGGAGGTAGTGGGCTGACAATCATCGGGCATTTAGACCAGACGAGCATGGTCTATTTTGATCCCGATAATCTGTGCTCCGTTTACTCCAATTACGGATCAGCGCCGGTGGATATATTTATTGTGGATCTCAGGCGCAACCTGGATATACATCTGGATATGGGCACGGTTGATCATCCTGATGAGTTCTACATCTTTAGGCATATGAACATACCTCAGTATGATATCTATACGGATACTGTGAATATTCAACAGGGGTACCGAAGCGAAGTGAATCATGATCTTTATGTCAGCCCGGATGGAGATGATGCCTATACCGGTTT
>JALNWR010000213.1 GCA_023230795.1 Candidatus Cloacimonadota bacterium | reverse complement strand
GGCCGTTATGAGATCAACTGGCTGGATTTTGAAGCAAAGATCAAACAGGCCAGGCTCTTCATACTCTGCAATCCGCACAATCCTGTGGGCAGAGTTTTTACCCAAAAAGAGCTCAAACGCATGAGCGAGATCTGTGCAGAGAACGATGTGATCATCTTCAGCGATGAGATTCACGCCGATCTGGTTTATACCCCCCATAAACACATTCCCATTGCTTCGATCCGCGCAGAGCGGGTGATCGCAGCGATCTCTCCGGCCAAGAGCTTCAATCTGGCAGGTCTGGCCACGGGGGTTTTGATAGTGCAGGATGAGGAGCTCATCCACAAGATCACCGAACTGAATATGAGCCTGCACACCTTTATGGGCAATAGCTTTGGCATCAGGGCGCTGATCGCGGCTTATACCCGGTCTGCCCAGTGGCTGGATGCTTTGAAAGAGTATCTCAAGGCCAATCGGGACTATGTGGCAGCGTTTTTTGCAGAGCATCTGCCCAAGGTGAAAATGAGCCCTTGCGAAGGCACTTACCTGGCCTGGCTGGACTTTCGGGAGTACGGTCTTAGCGATGACGAACTGATGGAGATTATGCGTGACAAAGCCGGCGTGGCTCTGAATCCCGGACCTCTCTTTGGCAGTGACGGTTCTGGCTTTATGCGCCTCAATTTCGCTTGTCCCCGCTCTGTATTGCAAACCGCTCTGCTGCGTATCAAAGAAGGTTTTCAGGAGCTGTAAATGACATTAGAACAAAGCATCACCCAGCTATACCAATCTCCGAAAAGAGACTACAATGCCGAAGATAAAGCAATCTTTATCAGCTTTGTAGAGGCTCTAAATAACGGCCAAATCCGCGCCTGTGAAAAGACCCACGATATCTGGCAGGTGAATGCCTGGATCAAGATGGGCATTCTGCTTGGCTTCAGAATGGGCAGTTTGACAGAGTATCCCATATCTGCCACTAAGAGCTTTTTTGAAAAAGATACCTTTCCCGAAAAGCGATTTCAGCTCTCTGATGAGGTGCGGATCGTGCCCGGCGGCAGCTCTGTGCGCACCGGCGCTTATCTGGCCAAAGGAGTAACCATCATGCCTCCGGCCTATATCAATATCGGAGCCTGGGTGGATGCTGGCACCATGGTGGATTCCCACGCTCTGGTAGGCTCTTGCGCCCAGATTGGCAAAAGGGTGCATCTTTCTGCCGGAGCAATGATTGGGGGAGTGCTGGAGCCCATCGGCTCGCGCCCGGTGATCATCGAAGACGAAGCCTTCATCGGTGGCAATACCGGAATTTATGAAGGCATCATTATCGGACAGAAAGCCGTGATCGCCTCCGGTACCGTGATCAATGGTTCCACTCCTATCTACGACAGCGTGCATGGCGCCTTTTTGCCCCGTGATAGCGGCGGCAGCTTCACCGTTCCTTCCCGGGCTGTAGTAGTGCCGGGCTCTCGCAAACTGAAACAGAATCCGGATTTTGGGGTGTATTGCCCCATCATCATCAAATATCGCGATGCCAAGACCGATTCTGCCCTAACGCTCGAAGATGAGCTAAGGAATATCATAGATTAAGATACTGCACAAAAGACTTTAACCATATAAGCTAAACCCGAAAGAGGAAATTATGACTACAATATTTTATAACGGCCCCATTTACGGCCATCCTGGGGTGGAAGCCCTATTGGTGGTAAAAGACTCCATATTTCACATCGGAAATCTCGCTGAATGTGAAAACCTGGCCACTGAGCCCATAGAAAAGATAAATCTACAGGGTAAAATGCTCCTGCCCGCCTTTACCGATGCCCACACCCATTTTGTGGAACATGCCAAAAAACAGCTTTTGGTGAACCTTTTGGCCTGCTCCTCGATACCCGAGATAGAAAGCTATCTGATAAATTATCGGGATCAGCTTTCCTGGAAGGCAGAGTGGATCCTGGGCGGAGGCTGGAACCGTAATATACTCAAACAGCCTATGCAGTTGAATAAAAAGCTATTGGACAAGATATTCCCCGATACCCCAGTGGCACTGTTCAGCCGGGACTACCATGCCAAGCTCTGCAATAGCCTGGCCTTAAAGATTGCGGGCATAGATGCCAATACGCCAGAGCCCGAAGGCGGAAAGTTTGAGCGTATGCCAGATGGCAGCCTCAGCGGAGTGCTCTATGAAACTGCAGCCGAGCTGATAGACCCCTTCATCATCGCACCTCCGGAAAAGCAAGGAATAGATAGCATCAAAAATGCGGTGAAGGATATATACAAATGGGGCCTCATCGGATTTCATTTGATGGAATACAAGGCAAGCAAGGATTTGCTGCTAAAGGCCCAGGCGCAAGGCGCAAAATTCCGCTTCTGCTGGCATTTTCAGTCCCAGGAATTGGATGAGATGATCAGCGGTGAACAGCGTAGCTACGAAGGCGATGAATTCTTCAAAGTGGGTGGATTGAAACTCTTTGGCGATGGCTCGCTGGGCTCTCGCACCGGAGCTATGTTTGATCCCTATCCCGGCCAGGCGGATAACTTTGGCATCCTGCGCTACCCAGATGAAGAACTTTACCGCACCATGGAGAAGGCGGCCAAAGCGGGATTTGCCAGCACGATTCACGCCATCGGCGATCGCTGTGTACGCCAGGTAATAGATTGCACTCTGAAGCTAAATGAAAATCCGCTCTACAAAGGTCTTTTTCACCGCATCGAGCATGTGCAGTCCATCCGCCTCAGCGATATCCCGCTCCTAAAGCAAAGCGGCCTCTTTGCCAGCTTGCAACCGGTTCATATCGCCAACGACATTCCCATGATTCATGAAAGCTGGCCGCATGTAGCTCACGAGGCTTATGCTTTCAAATCCATGCTCCAGGCCGAAGTGCCTTACGGCTTTGGCTCCGATGTACCCATCGAGACCATGAACCCCTTCCACGGCATTTATAGCGCTCTACAAAGACGCCACAAAGTCTCTGCCGATGGTGAAGTCTTGAACCAAGCCGAGGCTATTACAGCCACCCAAGCCATCGATGGATACTCCATTGGCGCAGCGATGGCTTCTTGCTCCGAACAGATTCGCGGCAAGATCGAAAAAGCCTACCTGGCTGATCTCATCGTAATCGAAGACTACCGCACTTTGCCGGATGAGTATTGGATCACTGCCGAAAGCCTGCTCACTATGATCGGTGGCGAAATCGTTTATAGCAAAATCTAAGCTGAAGTGATTTATTAACTTAGACAGCATTATGAACTGTGGGACAGATACATAGCAGCTCATGTCCATTTGCCATCTCAATCGAGATGGTCACTGGCCATTTACATAAGTAGCAGTATCCCTCCCCTATTACTTGCCCTGTAAATCCCATGTAAATAGGAGTATTCTTTACTGCTATTTACACGTCATTTGCATGGTAGCTTATACGGGAGGCATCAATGAATCACCAGTATATGGCAGCTTATATATGATGCCTACAGCAAATCACAAAAAATCCACAGCAAGCCACAAAAGAGAAGCTAAATTTTGCCTTGAAAGACTTTAGGTGCCGGTTTTAACCGGCATACTCCGGAGCTGTCATCCGATTAAGACTTTTTCCTGGCCTTTAAGGCCAGGCACACGCAGCTTTATGTTCACATTTTACGATAGATTATACAAGCGCAAATCGAATTGAGGCTCATCTGATGATACGGTGGCTATAAGGATAAGATGGTGAGATGAGAAGGTTGAGAGGGTTGAGAGGGTTGAGACTCGCTATCCGTCCTTTTCGCAGCCCAATCAAAACCGCTCAGGGGAATAAGTAATATAGCTGCGGGTGTCCCGCCTTCAAAGGCGGGGAAAAAGTCTGGTTGCGAAGGTCAGAACCCGCTCTGGCGGTTAAAACCGCCAGCTAAAGTCTTTCAATACCTCCTCCCTGCTGGATTGCAGGCGTCTCGCCTGCAGAGCACTGGAATTGCTCACTTTCAATACCTCCTCCCTGCTGGATTGCAGGCGTCTCGCCTGCAGAGCACGGAACGTGCTCCTTTTCAAGGCCTGCGGCCTTGCTGGATGCGAGACGCATCCAGATCCTGCAGGTAAGCCACTTCTGCAAGGAAAGCTATTTGAAAACCTGAAAACCTGAAAACTCGAAAACCTAAAAACCTCAATCCCCCCAAACAAAAATCCAAAAAATCCGTTCGATCCAATAAATCCGTGTGACTATTAGCAGAAAAATGGGGGAAGGCCCGCATTTGGACTTGACAACTATCCCCACATCAATAATCTTTGCAAAATATCAAAATACCCAAACCAAGAAAATGGAG
>JALNWR010000212.1 GCA_023230795.1 Candidatus Cloacimonadota bacterium | reverse complement strand
GATGGCGCAGATAAGGACGCAGATTGCGCAGATGTGGGTCTTTTTGAATGTAGAATGTAGAATGTAGAATGTAGAATGTAGAATTGGCGGCGGTTATTTCTAAAGAACCTCAGCACCCCAGCACCAAGAACCCCAGAACCCCCAAACTAAGAACTCCCGCACACCAGCACTAAGAACTCCCGCACTCCCCGCACTAAGAACCCCAGCACTCCAGCACTAAGAACTCCCCAACTAAGAACTCCTCTTTTTACTTGACACACGAGTGATCTCCAGAATTGTGGACAATAGGTTTATTGTATGAAAACTGTAATACTATAAATAGAAATTTAGGTCTCAAAAGAGGTGATGGATGTCCATATTCGATTTTTTCGGCATGATGACCAATGATATAGCAATAGATTTGGGTACGGCCAATACACTCGTTTACAAGAAAAACGGCGGGTTGGTGATCGACGAACCCTCGGTGGTAGCGGTATCCACAGATAGCAAGAAGATTATCGCCATAGGTCAGCAGGCCAAGGTTATGCTGGGTAAAAACCCTGATGAAGTCAGAGTAATCAAACCGCTCAAAGACGGTGTGATAGCGGATTTTCAGGTCACTGAGCTGATGTTGCGCAATCTTATCATGCGAGCCCAGAGAAAGCGTCTTTTGGTGCGGCCGCGGGTGATAGTATGCGTGCCTTCCGGCATTACAGAAGTGGAAAAACGTGCAGTTCGGGATAGCGCCTTGCATGCCGGTGCCAGAGAAGTATATCTGATCTCAGAGCCGGTAGCGGCAGCGATTGGGGCGGATTTACCCATAGACGAAGCCTGTGGTAACATGGTGATGGATATTGGCGGTGGCACCTCTGAGATTGCGGTGATATCGCTCTCACACATTGTGGTTCACAATAGCATTCGGGTGGGCGGAGACAAGATTGATACAGATGTAATCTCCTACTTACGCAAAAAGAACAATCTGCATGTGGGTATTCAGACCGCCGAGAAGATCAAAATGACCATCGGCAGCGCTTATCCCCTGAAACAAGAAATCACTATGGATGTACGCGGCAGAGACATAGTATCCGGCTATCCGGTAACTATCAAAATATCATCGGAAGAGATTCGTGAAGCTATTGCGGAGACTGTAGCGACCATGATTGATGCCATCAAGCGTTTGTTTGAGCGCACTGCTCCGGAGCTTTCTGCTGATATAGCGGAAAGAGGTATCTTCCTTACCGGCGGTGGAGCTTTGCTGAAAGGCCTGGATGAAAAAATCCGCAAGACTGTGGATTTACCTGTACACGTGGTTCCGGATCCTCTGGAATGTGTGGTCAAAGGCGCCGGCATGGTACTGGATGATATCGACCGCTATCGCCAGGTATTGATCAAAAAGATTGAAGATTAATACTCAGATCAGCTTCCGGGAATATTTATAGTGATGCTGTAAGGGTTTTGATAAACAAGACCATGTACAAGAAGTATATACTGCCTGCGGTGTTCATTGTCCTGTCGATTGCGATGTTGATTGGCAGCCCGGAGGCACGCGTGGCTAAGGCAGCCTTCTTTGGGAAAACCCTGTTTTTCCCATTTGTGCATTCGCTGAAGGCGATAGAGAGCAATCAGGCTTTGCAGGAAGAGAATTTTATCCTGCGCTCTCAGCTTACCGAAAGCACGCTGCAAAATCTTGCCCTCCAAAACGAACTGAAGGAATATATGGACGTGGCATCAGTATCATTTATCACTCCTGAACTTGAGTTTGAACTGGCAGAAGTAATTGGCTTTTCAGGGCAATTTCAGGAACGAAACCTGATCGTAAACAAAGGGAAAATGCATGGCATCGCAGCCGGATCAGCGGTGATATCCGGCAATGGAATAGTAGGCAAGATAGTAAGCGTGACAGATAGTTACAGCATCATCCTGCCCTTTTCAAATCCCCGCTTTCAACTTCCGGTGATGGACGAAAGAACCTCTGTGCAGGGTATACTGCAATCCGACATCGCCGGCACGATATCGATGAATCTGGTAAAGCTGGGCTCCGAGATTGCCACTGGTGATACTATTGTAACTTCAAATCTATCCAGATTGTACCCCAAAGGTTATCCGGTGGGGACGATCAGTCGCATCAGGGAATCTACCGACAATCTGTTTATCAGTGCTGAAATCACAGCTTTTACCCTGGTAGAAAACTTAGAACACGTGTATATCCTGAAAGAAAGGAAATAATATGACAAACATACAGAAGAATCCAATCATCACAATCTATGGACACAGCTTTGAACGCATCCCGGTCAAGACTCATATCCTCAGTCCGGAAGACGATATGGAAGAGATCATCCGCAAATATGCCCTTCCTCTGATGAAAGAAGGTGATATCCTTACCATCAGCGAAAGCCCTATGGCTATTACCCAGGGGCGGGCTATTCCGGTGACAGAGATCAAGATAAGCTTTTTGGCCAGGCTGCTGTCTCGCTTTGTAGCCAAAGTGCCATACGGCATCGGCCTTCGCGCTCCATCCAGCATGCAATGCGCCATCGAAGAGACCGGAGTGCTGCGCATTTTGTTTGCAGCAGCAATAGGGGCGGCAGGTAAGCTCCTCAGGCGTAAAGGGGACTTTTACAGGGTGGCAGGTATGCAGGCTGCTCTGGTCGATGCTGCCAGCACTTCGCCGGTACCGCCTTACTCTGAAACTGTGATCAAGGGGCCGAAAGAGCCCGGGAAGACTGCTAAAATGCTGAGCCAGGCTATAGCGTATCCGGTGGCGATCATGGATATCAATGACATCGGTGGCAGCTGGATGATCGGAAGTGGGGGACAGGTAAGCAAAGACTTTATTGAGATGGCTATGAAAGACAATCCTCAGGGGCAGGCAGATGAGCTCACGCCCCTGTGCATAGTACGGCGGAAAACAAGCTAAGAATATG
Source organism: Candidatus Cloacimonadota bacterium (assembly GCA_023230795.1). Classification (GTDB taxonomy): domain Bacteria; phylum Cloacimonadota; class Cloacimonadia; order Cloacimonadales; family Cloacimonadaceae; genus UBA5456. The sequence goes on along the minus strand of JALNWR010000212.1, from coordinate 1,397 downwards.
TGGATCAAAGCACTCAAAGCCTTTCTCACCGGATTGCTCTTTCTGTATATACAGATTTTGGCAATGCCGGTTTTGGCGATAGGCAATGTGGTGCCTTTGATCTTGCTGCCCTGGCTGATTGCTACGGTGTGGAAGCATCCGCAAGAGATATCTTTACCTGTAGTATTCCTGATCGGGCTGATGTATGATACCCAATTGCCGGGCACTTTTGGCATGCACGCTTTGCTGTTTTGCCTGCTGGCGGTATTGATCAATATCTTAAGAATTCCTTTTGAACAGGATAGCATAGTGGCCAAATTGATTGCCATAGCCAGCAGCAATATTGTCTTTGCCCTGCTTAGCTGGCTGGGATACGGTCTATCCTGGGGTTTTGACGGCAAGCTTTACTGGCTCAGCCTGGCAGCCTTCTTTTACAATCTCTTCTTTAGCCTTATCATCTTTACACTGATGCAATTGATCAGTCGCCTGCGCCTGGTAATGATAGATGAATAAAACCTCCCGGGTCTTTTTGATCAGCTGCGCCATCCTTTCTGGAATCCTGATCATAGCACTATTCAGATTGCAGGTGATCAAGGGCGGGCACTATAAGAGGGTAGCCGAGAGCAACTTTGTGCGCATACGCAGGCTCACTGCCACCCGGGGCGAAATCTACGATCAGAAGTACCGTCCTATAGTGCAAAACATTCCCTCTCACAATCTCTATCTTACCAGCGGAAAGATCCAAAATATCCCTGCTTTGGCCAGATTTCTCTCACTGCATTTTGATATCACCGTCCAGGAAGTTACCGAAATGGTGCTAAAGCAGAGGTTCCGTACTTATGAAGAGATATTGGTGGTGGATAACGTGCCCTTTGAAAAGATGCTCAGCGTAAGCGAGCATTTGAATTACTTTCCCGAATTGACCTTCCGCATTGGTTCTACCCGCGATTATCTGCATCCCAATCATTTCACCGGCTATGTGGGACGCATCAATGAACGTGAGTATGAACGCTATGAAGAAGAAGATTATTCTATCAATAGCTACATCGGAAAGACCGGTCTGGAGCGCTATTATGAGGTGCTACTGCGGGGAAAAGACGGGCGTGAAGTGGTTCAAGTGGATGCTCAGGGCAGGTCCCTGGGGCTATTTCAGGAAGGTGGCTATATCGAGCCTTTGAATGGGCTTTCTCTGGTGCTTACTATCGATAACGAATTGCAGGATTTTGCCAGCAGGGCTTTTCCCGCAGGCATCAAAGGCACGGTAGTGGTAAGTGACGTGAGCAGCGGGGGGATTTTGGCCTATGTAAGCAAACCGGAGTATGACCCCAATCTCTTTATGCAACGCATTACCCCAGAGATTTGGAATGATCTGAATAGTGAAGACAAACCCTTGATGGACCGTGTGATTCATGCCACCT
>JALNWR010000211.1 GCA_023230795.1 Candidatus Cloacimonadota bacterium | reverse complement strand
CTTTGAATCTGTCTTGTTTTCATCGTTCCTCCTTTCTTAGGCGATGTTTTGTTTCTAATTACCGATTATAGATTCCGGTAAATCAAGGTCACATTTTTATGAACCAACAAACAACTGATTCTTACACTCTTATAGTATAGCTACCATCTGATTTCAATTATTTTAAACTCTCTATTTACTGTCAAGTTCTATTTTCGCTTTCTTACAAATTTCCCCGACAACCGATCTGAAGCATTGTATCCGCCCTATATATTCGTATGCATCTCACGGTTGGAAGTGTACAGCGTGAACAGCCATCATTCGATAACAATGAGCCCGCATTGATTAGGGATCATTATCCTGTATTGTGCTATTTCAAAAGGACGGCTTTGCGAGTGGCACTTTTATTGCCGCATTGGATTTTGATAAAATGCAGACCAGAGGAGACCTTCTTGCCCCGTTGGTCTTTTCCATCCCATCTATAGCGATGGTGTCCGGTGGAGAGCATTTCGTCCACCAAAGTGCGGAGCAATTGCCCTTTGACATTGTAAATCTTCAGGCTGGTACGAGAGCTTTGGGGCAGATCAAAATCGATAGTGGTATCCGGATTGAAGGGATTGGGATAGATATTCACCGGAATCTGAGCTTGCAACAATCTGTTCTTCAGCCGTGGAGTCTGCTGCATAAAATCAGTTTCCGTGAGCCTGCAAGTCAGGGATTTTACCGCTTCGGCAGTGCGCATTTGAAACCAATAGTAGTTATTGGGATGCATCACTTCACTGAGTTCTGAGGCCGGGCTGTAAGGCGTCCATTCTATCAGTCCTACGTTGTCAAACCAGGCTTGCGAGATTCCTGCGCTGGCTCCTTCCAGGCTGAGCTGAATATCAAAATACCAGGCATTGTCAGGCAGAGATAGCTCGGCGTAGTGCCAGGCCCAGGAATTTGTGCCGGTCAGGTCTTCCGATACGCTATAGCTTGTCACGGGATAGTAAGAATTGCGTGAGCTGTAAAATCTGATAATGATATTGGCAGCGCCGGCGTTTCGGCTCCGCATCCAGCCATGCAGGGTGTATTTCTTTTCATTATCATAGAGCTTGAGCTTTTTCGAGATCTTGGCTGTAGTGCTTTCATCCGGATTTGCGCTAAGGAATGCAGAGCGCTCACCATCTACTGCGTTGTCTGAAAACTCCGGAACCTGCCACAGGGAAGAGCCTTCAGCTTCAAAATTGCCATACCAGATCAATTCCGAGCCCATCCTCATCTGTGCGTCCTGAGCAGGCTGAAGCTCATCCACCGAGCTGATGCTGCCATAGCGGGGTAGCTTGATGGGCTTGCTGATCTGGTAGCCATCTTCATGGCTTTCAAAGCTGGTATTTATCTCCAGCACGGATTCTTGCCGGGCGAGGCCATCCGGATCCAGAGGCACCCAGGCAGAGAGCTCCTGCTTATCTACCACCACTACGGTATCCAGTTCACGGGATTTCATTGCAATATAATCCAGGATATAGATTCCCAATTGCCCGGTAGCAGGCTTGGGAATATAGCCATTGATGTAAACAGGCTTTACATGGTGATTGCGAAAACCGTCTTCATAAGCATCCACATAGAGGATCATGCTGTTCATGCACTCGGGATAGTCCAGGTCAAAGGCAAAATTGCCCAGAGAGTGCGCGATTACCTTGCCGTTATAAAGCTCCAAACCCTGGATGATATGAGGGTGATGCACCACCACCAGGTCTGCGCCGCTATCCACAGCAGTGTGGCGAATCTGCCGGTCCCATTGATGGGGGATATCGGAGCGGTAGTAATAATCCTCATCCTGAGTATCTCCCTGGTAGGGATTGCTCTTGCCATAATCCGCGCCGGGCTGCAGCGAATACTCACTGCCGGCGTGCAGCTCCACTATTTTGAGATCGGCTACGTTTTCCACCGCATTGATCTGCTCGCCAATGTAGTAAGGAGTCATATAGGCAAAGCCCTCTTTGGCAAAACCGGCATGCAGATAGGGCTGGGCGTTGTTATATTGGCCGGTGCGATCGCTACTTCTGAGAAAGGCGATGGACAGGCCTTTACGATTTATAAAAGCAGGCAGATAGGCTTCGTATGAATTTGCGCCGGCTCCGCTGTGCAAGATCCCATTGGCATCCAGCAGATCCTGGGTCTGCTGCAAGGCTGGCAGGCCGTAATCCAGAGTATGATTGTTGGCCAGGCTCACTATATCGATTCCGGCAAAGACCAGAGCGCTTACATTATCCGGATTGCCTCGATACACCACCGATTTTGTGGGATGCGGACTGCCGGTATTTGCCAGAATTACTTCGAGATTGGCAGAAGTGATGTCCGCAGCCCCACCCAGGATAGAGAAGGTGGGCGCAAAGATGGAATTGATGCCGTAATATGGGATGATATGGCTTTCATAGCGGCGGGCAAGCATCACATCGCCCACAAAGTTCATGGTAAGCGGCAGCGAGCTGGGCCCTTGATCTATATTGACCTGAGTGGAGGCCAGGCCTACCATCCCGCAATCATCGGTAAGGCGCAAGGTGGCGGTATATTGATGGGCGTCTGTAACTTCATATATGTGAAGCGGAGCGGCCTGAGTGCTGGTCTGCCCATCTCCAAAACTCCAATAGTAGCTAAAAGTATCACTATCAGGATCTGTGATGATTGCCTCAAATTGCAGGCTGACCTCCCGTTGATTCAGCCAGAGAGGACTGGTAGCCGAGATGCTTACCTGCGGGGCTATCGGTAGATCGCCGGTGATATTCAGGATGCTGTCAAACCATACCGAGCGAGAAGATATGCCATCCAGGTCAGAGACATAGATCAAAGAGCTGAGGGTGGGATAGTAGCCAAAAAAGGACTCCCAATCTTTGCCCACGGGAAGCTGATATTCGTGCCAGTTATATGAGGAATACGCTCCCTGATACACAGGCACCCATACTTCCAGATTCAGGATCAAAGAGCCGGAAATGCTATAAAACAGCTGATTTACACCATCGGAAAAACCAATGCCCTGCACCTTGGAGCCGCTCTGATAGTATGCCGCCATCGAGATCACGGTATTGCTATTAATAGAGGTGGGGGAGATGCTTTGCTCTTTCCAGGTGTTTCCACTCAGACAAAGAGAGTAGGCCGAGGAAGCGTGAGTATTAGTATTATCCAGGTACCAGGCATCGGGCTCAAGGTCTTCATCTGCCCATGATGTAAGGGTCACCTGTCCATCATCAAAATCTTCTATGACTATGGGACGCATCTGAGCAAATAGTCCAAAAACTGAAAAGACTAACAAGGTAGTAAATACAATATGACGCATAATTCCTCCCGGGAGAGCAGATTATTCGTATAATAGCAAGCAATATTCATTCCATAAGTACTCTTGACTTAGACTGGTATCTAACACAAGCCTAACTCGAAGTGACTCGAATGTTCGAGTCAGCTCGAGTTAAAACCGAGTTAAAATCAAATTAAAGACAAGACCATTTTTCGTGTTGTTTTTGCTATCTGAAATGTCGTTCCTACATGACTCAACTCCTTGCCTGGTAATCGTTTTGCTATCTGAAATGTCGTTCCTACATGACTCAACTCCTTGCCTGGTAATTGTTTTGCTATCTGAAATGTCGTCCCGCTGGGACTTTGGCCGTTGTGCGGTGATGGGTTGCTATCTGAAATGGCGTCCCGCTGGGACTTTGGCCGTTGTGCGGTGATGGATTGCTATCTGAAATGGCGTCCCTACAGGAGTCAATTCCTTGTCTGGTAATCGTTTTGCTATCTGAAATGGCGTCCCGCTGGGACTTTGGCCGTCGTGCGGCTGTGGTTTGCTATCTGAAATATCGTCCCTACAGGACTCAACTCCTTGCCTGGTAATTGTTTTGCTATCTGAAATGTCGTCCCGCTGGGACTTTGGCCGTTGTGCGGTGATGGATTGCTATCTGAAATGTCGTTCCTACAGGACTCAACTCCTTGCCTGGTAATTGTTTTGCTATCTGAAATGGCGTCCCGCTGGGACTTTGGCCGTTGTGCGGCTGTGGTTTGCTATCTGAAATATCGTCCCTACAGGACTCAAGGCCTGTGTGGCAGGTGATTGCTATCTGAAATATCGTCCCTACGGGACTCAAGGCATTGTGCGGCTGTGGTTTGCTATCTGAAATATCGTCCCTACAGGACTCAAGGCATTGTGCGGCTGTGCTTTGCTGTCTGAAATGGCGTCCCTACAGGACTCAAGGCATTGTGTGGCAGGTGTTTGCTATCTGAAATGTCGTCCCTACAGGACTCAACTCCTTGTCTGGTAATTGTTTTGCTATCTGAAATGGCGTCCCGCTGGGACTTTGGCCGTTGTGCGGCTGTGGTTTGCTATCTGAAATATCG
>JALNWR010000210.1 GCA_023230795.1 Candidatus Cloacimonadota bacterium | reverse complement strand
CCGATTTGCAAATTTCTAAAGATAGTCTTATCTATCTCTACACAATATAAGCACTTATCCCTTTTTGTCCAAGTGATCGCTGCTTGCAAATTTGGGTGACTCTTTATACCTAAATAGTGGGATTTATGAACGGTAAAAGCGTATAGCAGCTAAACTGGTTGACACAAAACGCAAATTCAGAATCCTCGTATTTAATAAATTAACATGGAAGTGTAAACATGGTTGTTGAGAACAACGAAGAAATCAAGAAAGCTCTGAAATCATCCGTATTTGATAGAACCTGTAGTTGTGGCCCGACGCACATTAACTGTATGACTGCAAAAGAATGGATGGTATCTCAGATTGGAGTATGGCAATTCCTATATGAAAAAAGAGATGTTAGGAAAAAGAGCCAGCATCCGGCCACGTTTCCCATCAGCTTAGCAAAAAAAGTGATAAGTCTATTCACGCATGAAGGTGAATTAGTAGTCGATCCTTTTGTAGGAAGCGGAACAACTCTGGTGGCCGCTCAGGATTTGAACAGACACTGTGCGGGATTTGACCTGAACGAAAAATACATCGAGCTATGCAATTCCAGACTTGAACAATTAGATTCATTTAACAAATGCAATCAAAAACCCATCATGGATGATGCAAGAAATATCAATCAGTATTTTTCAAAAGACAGTATCAGCTTAATATGGACTTCACCACCATATTCCAATCTCCTCAATAGAAAAAGGAAGAATAAGTCTCGCAGAGATAGAGACAATGAACAATATGACACCATTGAGCAGTACTCACAGGATGAAAGAGACCTTGGTACCTATCCCGTAGAAAAGTGGACGATGGCAATGGGCGATATATTCCAAGATCTGTTACCTTTGCTAAAACCAAAGGGACGCTGTGTGATAAATGTTCCAGATTTTTGGATGGATAATAAGCGCATAACACTACACATTTATTTGGTGGAGGAAATGCGCAGAAGAGGGTATGAATTGCGCAATACTATCATTTGGGATAGAACTAACATCGTTAATAATATTGGTATTTTCGGATGGCCAAGCAATTACATCACAATGGGAACCACGTTCGAATATCTTCTGGATTTTTGGAAACCACCTCGTAATTGAGCTATGGAGTCTCTATGCTAAAAGTATATACTAAAGAAGAGCTCATTTCTAAACTGAAAGCGATAAAGGAAATGGGCTGGATTGAAAACTACAGAAGAGGGAATCATGGCTCAGCTGGCAACGTGCTAGAGGATCTCTTAGATATTCCGGAAAACAACCTCGCGATAGCTAATTCGGGAGAGTGGGAATTTAAAACAAAACGGAAAGCCTCTACTTCATTATCTACTCTACTTCATAACGAACCTTCACCAAGAAATGCCTTCTTGGTGCCGAGATTGCTATTGCCCTATTATGGCTGGGAACATAAGCTTGCTGGTTCTAAACATCCAGAATCGGAATTGAGTTTCAGGCAAACAATTTCTTGCAACAGCTATAGTGACAGAGGTTTCACGGTTTTGTTAGATCGCAACGAAGAGAAGATAACTATCAATTTTGATGCTTCTAAAGTGGACGTAAGACACAAAGAATGGCTTGATTCAGTAATTAAACGTATAGGTACCGATGATCTCTGTCCTGTGCCATATTGGGGCTTTCGCGATCTAGCAGCTCATGCAAGTGCCAAGTTAGTAAATTGCTTCTATGTGTTTGCAGACATCAAACGAGAAAAAGGCGTTGAATATTTGAAATATGATGATATCAGGATGCTGAGCACCTTTTCGATGACTAAGTTCATTGATGCCATTGAAAAAGGAATAATATATATTGATTTTGACGCAAGGACTGGGCATAATCATGGAACAAAATTCAGAGTAAGGGAAAACGATATCCATTTGTTGTATGAAAAAGTGACCATGATTTAGAAAAGCTACCGCATTTATTTACGGTAGGGCCTGCACCCGATAGAATTCTCTTTGCAAGAGCGGGTCTATCTGCAGGAAGCTATCGGGATGGTTATCGATCAGGATATCCCAATCTCCCAGAGGCTCATCGCTGTGATAGATGCGATAGCTACGCGCCAGGGGGATGGGCTGCCAGCTCAGTTCAAGCATCGGGGGTGAGCTCTGGAGATCAACCTGGGGCACGTCCATGAACCAGATCAGGATATCTTGCAACAGATTCTCCCGGGTATTGGGCTCTGCGGCGTCCACCAATTCGGCCAGGGCATAGCTGAAGACCACGCTTTTCTGGCCATGTTCTCCGGCGCCGGCAATGCCCACCGTGCCATAACCGTCTTCGGTAAGGGCGATATGTCCCCACTGCGGATGGGGGGTGAAAAGATCGATATAATCCACATTGTCTTGGTTTGTAGAGGTAAATTCCAGATCGCTGAAGGGAAGCGCGCCGCTCAGGAGTGTGATGGGATTGGTAGTGCCATCTGTGGCGTCGTTAATGCCCAAAAGTGGCCACAGCACGGTTTCAGCGCCATTTCCCCCTGCTTCCTGATCCAGATAGTAAGCCAGATCAAATCCTATGGTATCCGCTCCTTCTATATAGAGTTTGCCGCCTTCCAAAAGATAATCCCGCATGGCTTCATAGATCCAGGCTTCGCTTAGTCTTTGCATATAGCTGCCGATAGCGCCAAAACTCAGAAATACCGCCTCAAAGCTCTTGAAGGAGGCCGGAAAGGCTGTGCCGTATATCACTTGCCGAGCTTGGGCAAGCAGCTGGTTTTTGATAAAAGTGCCGCTTTGATCTCTGGCCCCCGCTTTGGCTTCCCAAACGAAGATACCGCCATTTTGGATGAGAACATCAAAGCTGAAAGAGCTGTCTGAGTGCAAGGGCAAAGAGGATGAGACCTGCAAAGTAAAACTGGCATAATGCGAGCTGGCACCTTCTGCCACCGTGATACTAAAAGCATCTTCCAGCATAAAGAACTCATCCGGGGGGATGGTGGCCTGATGGGTGGAGCTTGTAATCTGCAAGAAGGGATCACTGGAGTTGAGCACAAAATCCGCCAGAGCCGAAAACTCAGTGTAATTGCGAAGTTTGAGATTCAGGCTGAAGCTTTCTCCGGGTTCTACAGCAAGATTGGCGTTGGCATCATTGGGCGGCTCCATGCTGAAAAGCTCGAGCTTGAGGGCGGGGGTGATGCTGGCGGCAGGTTCGGATAAGGCGCGGTAGGCATTGATCTTGCCCTGGCCAAGCTTATATAAATAGCTGGGGTTTTGGGCATCGATATTGTCACAGGTGGCCTTCATCTGATATGCGATCTGAGCGGGGGTATAGCTGGGATTCTGAGATTTTATCAGAGCTGCCAGGGCAGAGGCGATCGGGGCGGCGTAAGAAGTGGCACCGCTGCTGCTGTAAGAAGAAGTGGTGGTGGAATATACGCTTTGATTGGGTGCGCCCAGGTCCAGATAGGCACCGTAATTTGAACTGCCCCATTTGCTGCCATTATTATACAGCGCCGCTGTAGCCAGCACTTTAGGATATGCGGCCGGGTACAGGGGGACGGAGTTGTTGCTGTTTCCAGCAGCGGCTACTACGAGCGCTCCCAGCGAACCGGCATAATCTATGGCATCTTTATTAGCCTGGGAATAGCCGGTGCCGCCCCAGGAGCAATTGATCACATCGGCTCCGTTTTCGGCGGCGTAGATGATGGCATCATAGCCTCTATAGATGCTGCTGGCGTATCCGGGAAAAGAGCAGGAGATGGGCATGAGGATGGGATTCCAGCTCAGGGATGCCACGCCAATTTCGTTGTTGGTGCGAGCTCCGGCCAGTCCTGCCACGCGGGTACCGTGACCTCCGGGATCGTTGGGATCGTTATTCTCATTTCCATAGGTATCGTTGATGATATTCCAGCCGATCAGATCGTCAATCTTGCCATTTCCGTCATCATCAATGCCGTTCAGATCGCCGGTATCCATGATCCAGCTGCTACCATTATAGAACATGGTATAACCATTGCCATTGGCATCTTCACCCAGATTTTGCCAGATATTCTCCGCCAGATCGGGATGCTTCCAGGCTACGCCGGTATCCACGATGGCGATGATGACAGGCTGGGCGCCGTCTTCACATTTGTGGATATCCCAGGCTGCTTCCGCCTGCATGGAGGCAAAGTTCAGGCTCTGAGCATAATATTCATCATCCGGACTTTCCAGGATTTCATCGATAAAGATGGGCTCGGCATAGACGATGCCGGCCTGTCTGGAGAGGGCATTGATCAGGCTGTAAGGGCTGATTTTGGGATCGAAGCTCAGCTCATAAATATCCTTCAAAAGGCCGCTAAAGTCCTTTGTAGTCTGAAATCGGGCCTTGATATCGCTCACGCCCAGAGAAGAAAACATCGGCTTCAAAGCCGAGATATCCTGCCCCTTTTCGATGCGGATGCAGGCCTTGCCCGGCTCGATAT
>JALNWR010000209.1 GCA_023230795.1 Candidatus Cloacimonadota bacterium | reverse complement strand
CTGCAATCCAGTATTGTGCTGATCTTCCCGCTGGTGCAGACGAGACGCCTGCAATCCAGTATTGTGCTGATCTTCCCGCTGGTGCAGACGAGACGCCTGCAATCCAGTATTGTGCTACTCATCTCGCCGGTGCAGACGAGACGCCTGCAATCCAGTATTGTGCTGCTCTTCCCGCCGGTGCAGACGAGACGCCTGCAATCCAGCATCGTGTTGCTCCGCTCGATCCTTCAAATCCGTGTGACCATCACAATGTTTCGCTGCTGTGCTCTCCACTCCTTTTTGCTATACGATCCAGATAATCAATCACGCCACTATGCGTCATCGGCGCCACCGGGGTATAACCATATTTACTGAAGTCTTCTTGCTGCTTCAGCGATTTTACCGGTTCAGGATTCGGGTTAAAATGAATGGCCGGATGATATTCTTTCAAGTTGCGCCTTAGCTCCTCCCGGTTTTCATGGACATAGCGGCAATAGCGATACATATCCTGCAGCATTAGCATAGCCTTTTTCTCTCCGTAAGCTTCCTTATAGTTCATAAATTGCGTGGCAACTATCGGGATGTGGCCGGATTCCACAAGCAGCCCGCTATATGGCTTTATGATGCTTATTTTCATCTCAGATCGTTCCCGCAAGACAAATCTGCCTTCCACATCCACCCCATCCACCTTGATCTTGATGATATCACCACAGATCTCACCTGCCAATTCTCTAAGCTCAGTATCCATGTTTTCTCCTTTTTGTACGGGTTTTTGATAGCATTGACTTCGCTCCTCGCCTGCATAGAATCCCTCCGTCAATGCTCTGATGCTCTGATCACGATTGTGTGTTCGATCTTATTATATCCATAAGTCTGAAAAACTGGAATTTATCTTTGTTAGATGATCTGAGGAGGTCTGCGGGTATTGCTGAGCTATGGCATAAAGCCTAAAAGAGCAGGGTCAAGCGGGGCAAAAAGTTACAATATGGACAGGGCATTGCAAACTAATCTTTTCCGCCCCGCAGTATGTCTTAAGGAGTAGGTTTCCAGGCTGCTGCTTTTTTCTGTATTCTCTTTATCTGGGATGAACTAAGGTCCAGGGCTATGAAATCGCAATTTTCGTTAGCCAATTCATATTCATCATCATCAAGCTCATCCTCAGCATTATCACTGACGATTAAAAACCAAAAATATGCTTGCTCAAGGCTCTTTTCCACGCCTTCGCCGGTAGCATACATTGCTCCCAGATTGAATTGAGCCATGGCATGCCCCTGTTCGGCGGCCAGCTTAAACCATTTTGCTGCCGCTTTGTAGTCTTGCTTTACGCCGTTGCCTGCTTCATACATGGTCCCCAGATTGTATTGGGCCTCGGGATTTCCCAGATCTGCGGCCAGCCTGTAGCAGTTCACAGCCTTTTTATAGTTCTGCTTTACGCCTTCGCCATTACTATATATTGTCCCCAGATTGTTTTGAGCATCGAGATTTCCCTGATCTGCGGCCAGTTTGTACCACTTCACCGCCTCTTTGGAGTCTTGCTTTACGCCTTCACCATCAGAATACATTGACCCCAGATTATATTGTGCATCTGGGTTTCCCTCTTCAGCAGCCATCTTGAACCATTTCACTGCTTCTTTTGAGTTCTGCTTTACGCCTACGCCATTGTCATACATTGTTCCCAGATAGTATTGAGCTTCGGAATGTCCCTGATCGGCAGCCAGACTCAAGCACCTCACTGCCTCTTTGAAGTCCCGGCTTACGCCTTCACCTTGCACATGCATCACCCCCAGAAGGTATTGGGCATCGCGATTTTCCTGATCAGCAGACAGCTTGAGCCACCTCTCTGCCTCTTTGAAGTCCTGCTTTACGCCCTCACCTTTAAGATACATCGCCCCCAGAGTGAACTGGGCATGGCAATTTTCCTGGTCAGCAGCCTTCCTAAACCACTTCGCTGCCTCTTTGAAGTCATGCTCCATGCCTTCATCACCATAATAAAAAACTCCCAAAAGAAATTGAGCCATAGCCTCGCCTTCTTCTGCCATTAGCCGCAGATTTTCTATCTCGTACATTTTGGTCTCCTCATGGATTTAATGATTATTGGCGCAAGCCGGATGAAATCTTGGATTCTGTCAAGAAAAGCTTTGCGTTTTGGTATTCCCTCATTTTCATGGAGGCTTGATTGAGGCTGGTAGGTGTTTGCTATCTGAAATGCCGTCCCGCTGGGACTCGTTGGGGGGGGCTCGTCTTTCCGGGATGCTATCTGAAATTCCGTCCCTACAGGACTCAAGGCATTGTGCACCTGTCTGGGTCTATCTGAAATTCCGTCCCTACAGGACTCAAGGCATTGTGCACCTGTCTGGGTCTATCTGAAATTCCGTCTCGATGGGACTCGTTGGGGGTGCTCGTCTTTCCGGGATGCTATCTGAAATGCCGTCCCTACAGGACTCTATAACCTTGTGTAGCTGTAGGTTGCTATCTAAAATGCCGTCCCGATGGGACTCGGATTGAAGGATATTTATGCTGGAATCATGAATCTTAACTGCCAAAGTTATAGACTGAAACACATAGATTTGGGAGAAAGCTAAGATAATATCTTTGATACCATCATTATCAAAACATAAAAGAAAGAACTTGACTGCCAAGGCCGAGATCAGAAACCATGCAATCAGAGCTTTAGCCACAGACAGAGCGTGATAAAAAAGAAACATCAGCCCTGCTCAAGCATGAGCAAAGGGCGACACTACAGGAGGATACGATGATACACCTTTCCAGATCAGACATAGTGGACTTTCAGGGGGATGCCATAGTGAATGCCGCAAATCCTACTTTACTGGGGGGTGGCGGCGTGGATGGAGCCATACACCGGGCTGCGGGCAGGGAGCTGTATGAAGAGTGTAAACTCCTGGGCGGCTGCCAGCCCGGGGATGCCAAAGTAAGCAAGGGATACCGGCTGAAGGCCAGATACGTAATTCATACCGTGGGCCCTGTGTGGAAGGGTGGCGGGCACGATGAAGCGGAAATATTAGCTTCGGCATATCGGCGCTGTTTGGAGCTTGCCTTGGAAATGAACTTAAGTTCCATCGCTTTTCCCAATATCTCCACCGGCGTGTATGGTTTTCCCAAGCCTTTGGCTGCTCAGATAGCGGTAGCTACCGTGAAGGAGATACTGGAATCCCATCCGGAGCTTGAGGTGCATTTTATCTGTTTTGATATAGAGAACTATCGGGAGTATGAACGCCTGTTATAGCGGGGTTAATCCCGTTTTTATCAGTGAAATGATCGATTGCAGAGTTCGTCCCGATTACAGCCAGATCTACCTGGCGCAAACCAAGATTTTAAGAAGAGGTAAATGATGCTAATAGATTGCGCCCAGTATCAGTGCGATGGCTGTCTGGCAGTGCAGGAAGTGGAATATGCCACCTCCGGTAGTTCCTTTGAAGTGATGTATTTGACAGACTGCTATATGTACACTCCTTTATGGATAGAAAAGCCCAAGCTCATCAAGTGCTGGAATTGCGGTAAGCTGCATTGGGTGATGGATTTGCAGGAATATACCGGAGAACAAGAGAACTGGGATGAAACTGACATGAAACAAACTACAGGCTTTAAGATCGATCCGATCAAGCCGATGTGGAAGAAATATGACAAGCTGAACCAGGATGACTATCATTATCTTTTGCAAGCAAAGCTGTTTAGGGAAAGTGTAAATGAGCAGGAGCTGAGGAAGCAGGCTTTTTGGGCGCGTAACGACAAATTCCGCTATCCGGTAGAGCTGCTGGATTGCAGGCGTCTCGCCTGCAGAGCAGGGAACCTCAGCGAAAGCTAAGGAGCTTGGCATTGATAACACGGCTGGATTGCAGGCGTCTCGCCTGCAGAGCAGGGAACCTGCTCATTTTCAAGGCCTCTGGCCTTGCTGGATGCGAGACGCATCCAATCCAGCAAACAAGCCAACTCCGCGAGTAAGCCAATCCAGCAAACAAGCCAACTCCGCGAGTAAGCCAATCCAGCAAACAAGCCAACTCCGCGAGTAAGCCAATCCAGCAAACAAGCCAACTCCGCGAGTAAGCCAATCCAGCAAAATTCAACAAATCAGGCTTTCATTGTCGGGGGCGGAAGGACTTCCGGTTAGGTTTAAAATTCTTACCCTCATTATCGGCTTAAGAAATCTATTTCATGTGATTTCAGATATTGTTAGTTTCCAAGAATATGCCATAGTGAAGGCTGGAAATTCTTTCTTCTTCGTGAAGATACGCATCTCATCAAGGTTTATAGGATGCATAAGCCATGCTCCGCCCTCCATAGATCAACCTGCTTTTGATTCGTTTTTAACTCGAGTCGACTCGAGTTAAAACCGAATTAAAATCAAATTGAAGGTATGGCCGCGAAGTGGACCGGAATAAGACGGATGCTGATGCGGGCATTCCTCTCAAAATATCAAAATGAGCTATTCTTATGATCCTTCCTT
>JALNWR010000208.1 GCA_023230795.1 Candidatus Cloacimonadota bacterium | reverse complement strand
GTATTTACAAACGCCGGTGAAGCCTTTGGCAGAATCAGAACATGGTGGGTCGAATATCCACCCGCACTCGATCTTGCTGCCGGCCCGCTTGAGGCTGCAGTGGAGATTCAGGGATGGCTGGTGGATACTCCGGAACAACCTGCTACATGTCCTTTATCCGTGTGGATATATCCACAGGGCATAAACCCACCCTACTAAATTAACGATCGTGAGTGTGGGGGGGATAGCATCCCCCTGCACTCCTAATAAAAAAAGGAGTTTATATCGAAATTAGCCATGTGCGAGGCACATTAGATTTACTAAGTTGAAAATTAAACAATAAGGATATAAAAAATGAGTTTTAACCCCGCATTTGCCAGACTCGGTGAAGTCTTGGTTCACGAAGAATTCGTAAGCGAAGATAAGCTGAAAGAAGCTCTGATCAAGCAAAGTAATTTTGGCTTGAAGATCGGAGATACCCTGATCAAGCTCGGTTACATCACCGAAAGACAGCTGCTCAAAGCGCTGCATTTACAGCTTGGCTATGACATCGTAAAAGAATCAGAACTACTTGACCTTGACCTCAAAGTAGTTTCCCTCATTCCAGAACCTTATGCCTTGGAAAATAGAGTAATCGCACTGCGCGAAGAAGGCGACGGGGTGGTGGTAGCGCTGGCCGATCCCGAAAACCTGACAGTTCTGGATAGCCTCAAAAAGCTCATAGGTAAAAATATAAAACCTGAGCTCATCAGCGATACTGTCTTACACGATACTATCGAAAAGCATTACAAGAGCATTCGTACCACTTCACAGGTAGAAGATGCTGTAGGCGGTTTTGACTTTGTAGCCGTAGATGAAGACGAAAACGAAATCTCCATCTCTGCGGCTTCCACTGATGCCGATGCTCCGGTGGTGAAGCTTTTGAATCTGATTATCAATGAAGGTATCAAAGCCGGTGCCACAGATATTCACATCGAACCCCTTGTAAAAACCACCCGGGTACGCTATCGTGTAGATGGCGCCCTGCGTGAGGTGATGACTCCTCCTATCGGCATGCACCCCGGCCTGATCTCTTTGGTCAAGGTGATGAGTAAGCTCAATATAGCTGAACGCCGGCTGCCCCAGGATGGTCACATCTCTCTGAAAACCTCTCTGAAGAGCGTTGACATACGTGTGTCTATTACTCCCACTGTACTGGGCGAGAAAGTCGTTATGCGTCTTT
This sequence comes from Candidatus Cloacimonadota bacterium, assembly GCA_023230795.1. Lineage (GTDB taxonomy): Bacteria > Cloacimonadota > Cloacimonadia > Cloacimonadales > Cloacimonadaceae > UBA5456. Next base: position 3,344 of record JALNWR010000208.1, on the reverse strand, counting down.
TGGACAAAGGCGATTTTGGGTTCACACTGGACACCCTCGGCTTTGAACCCGAAGATATGGTGATCTTTGACAAGATCATCCGCCGCCCTTATGGTATTATCATCGTTTCCGGGCCCACCGGTAGCGGTAAATCCACTTCACTCCACGCAGCGCTAAAAGAAATATTAGATATTGAGACCAATATCGTTACTGTGGAAGACCCTGTGGAATATCGCCTGGAAGGTGTCACCCAGATTGAAGCAAAAGAGAAAATAGGCCTTACCTTTAGTACTGCCTTGCGCTCGATCTTGCGTCAAGACCCAGATATAGTCCTAATCGGTGAGATTCGTGACGAAGAAACCGCAGATATCGCTATCAAATTCTCTCTCACCGGCCACCTTGTGTTTACCACTTTGCACGCAAATGACGCACCTTCCACTGTTACCCGTCTGATCGATATCGGAATCAAACCCTATCTGGCGGGTTCTTCACTTTCCTTGGTTATGGCGCAACGCTTGGTGCGTAAAATTTGCCCATATTGCATCGAAGATTATCAGCCTACCGAGCAGGAAATCAGAGATGCCGGCCTTAGCGAAGAAGTTGTAAAAACCGCTAAATTCAAGCTTGGTCAAGGTTGTGTGCACTGCGATAATACTGGCTTCTCTGGCCGTACCGGTATTTTTGAGCTGCTCACCGTAGATCAGGAAATTCGTCAATTGATATATGATGGTGGAAATCAGGACCTCATCCGTGCCTCTGCCCTGAATTCCGGCATGCGTACTTTGCATGATGCAGCCGTCTCAAAAATGGTACGTGGTATCACCACAATCCGCGAAGTCATCAAAATGACTATCGTAGATTAAGATAGATTAAGAAGGTAAACGTATATGCCAAATTTTGCTTACATCGTAAAGGACGCTAAAGGCGCCCGTGTAGAGGGAGTCATCAAAGCTGATACTCTTGATATGGCGGTGGACAAGCTCTCCAAAGAGGGCTCCACCATTATATCCGTAAAAGCAGCTTCCGAAGGAGCATTTAAGGGGAAACTCTCGCTCTTTGACAAGGTCATGTTCACCATCTACAAAATCCGCACCGGGGTTAGCCTCAAGACTCTCGTGTTTTTCACACGTCAGCTTTCCACCATGTTTTCCGCTGGTCTTACCATCGAAAAAGCCATAACAGACCTGGAAAAAGAAGAGAAAAACAAGAAGTTTGCCAAAGTTTTGCGTAAGATAGGAGACGATATCCGCAAGGGTTTCTCTCTTTCCGAGGCCATGTTGCAGCACCCAGGTGTGTTCAGCCCTCTTTACGTAGCGCTGGTTCAGGCCGGTGAAATTTCCGGAACCCTGCATACTGTCCTGGATGAACTTTCGGACTATCTGGAAAAGATCGAAGACACCCGCCGAAAAGTTACCTCGGCCATGGCTTACCCAGTCTTTATCCTGGTCTTCCTGATCGGCGTGATCTGGGGCATGTTCTATTGGATTATTCCCATGTTTGCTGAAGTGTATTCGGATTTCAATGCCGAGCTTCCAGGCCCCACTCTTGTCGCCATAGGGATATCAAATTTCGTGGTGAATAACCTGTTTTTGGCAATCTTGATCTTCATTCTGGCCATAGCATCGCTATTCCTGGTGTATCTTACCGATAGAGGTCGCTATGTGATGGATACCATCAAGCTGCGTATTCCCGTAGTGGGAGGTGTGATTACAAACTCCATTATGAGTAAGTTCTCCCGCACTTTCAGCATTCTCATGGCTGCTGGTGTACCGATCATGGATACCATGGAGCTCACTGAAAATGTGGTGCAAAATGCCGTGGTAGAAGGAGCTGTACGTAGGGCCAGAGTCTTGGTAAAAGAAGGATATGGCGTGGCTAATGCCTTCCGCAGAACCGGCCAGTTCCCTCCCACCCTATTGCAAATGCTGGCCACCGGAGAAGAAACCGGAGATATGGACAAATTGCTGGGTAAAGCCGCTCAATTTTACGAGAAACTCGTGGATAGCGTAATAGACCGCCTCACTTCATTGATCGAGCCTTTGTTGATCGTGATTATGGCTGTGGTCGTGGGCACCATTATTGTCGTGATTTATCTGCCTATCTTTGACCTTGGTGAAGCTATCTCGCAGGGATTCAATTAAAACTAAAATTAAAACTCATGCTTATATCAGCCCCGGCTTGGCCCGGGGCTTCTTTTTGGATGCTATAATGCAGTTTGGCTGCAGCCAGCAGGTGTCTGCTTTGATTTCAAGCCCTCAGGGTCTGGATAAAGAGAGCGAATTTAGCTTGATAATCTTCCAGTAGAGCCAGGGCATCTACCCCGCGTGGGGAAGGGGAGCGCAAGACGATCAGGGTGATGCTTCTATAGTAATGTCCCGCCTCATCATAGAGCTTCATTTTGAAGATATCTTTGGGGTTCACCTTGGGCATTTCTGAGTCTGGAAAAGCTTCTATGATATACAAAAGCTGCTGATGTATGGATTTGCGAAAGAGACTGAGCGATTCATGGCTGGTGAAAAATGCGTAATCAATCTGCTTGTTCAGACCAAGGCGATGAATCAAGTCCCTATTGGCTGCCAGGATTTGCAGGTTCTCATCACCGGCGTAGTGCCCTGTGCGGTAAAATTCTGCCATGATATCGCCAATGGCCAATTGATGCCTTTGCAAAAAATCAGCACACTGCCGCTTTGTTCTCAGCCAGCTAATGCTATCAGGCTCAAAGACCTTTTTCATGACTGGCCAAAACCGGTTTTGGAAGCTTCCATAAAAAAAATCTATATCACCTTCAAGGAGCTTGAGCGGTTCCCTGAAGCAAAACCTATGTCCCGGCGCAGTGCCGATAATCAATCCTTTGGACTGATGCGGAAAATACGCCTTGTAGGGATGAATATAACGCTTTTTCATAAATTACTCCAATCTTCTGCTTATATAATAAGCGATTTACTACTGCGGACAAGATCAAATATTATGTTTTTTGTCTTCCGGGCGGGATAAACTCTGTTTGGCAATGATCTGTTTATCAGACTTTCCAGTCAATGAAAACCGTCCATACGACGATTTCGAACCGGCTTATGACTTTTTACAGCAAAACGACAGTCTCATCTGCTATCGCTGCGATGCTTTCAGCCTGGATAGCGAAGATAAAACGGGCTATATCATCTTACATACGAAAATTCTTGACGGATATGCAGATTATTTTCAGATTGAACCTTAACGATTTTTACTATGTGAGATTGCATTACAGCTTAGTTATGCTTGACTGCAGATTTCCGATATTCAAGCTGTAGAACTGCATTCTCTGTGATATTGTGATAGATAAAAAAATAGATAAAGGAGCAAAACAGTGGAAAAACTGATGCTATTGG
>JALNWR010000207.1 GCA_023230795.1 Candidatus Cloacimonadota bacterium | reverse complement strand
CTTGTTTATTGTAGATGAAAGCGATATAGAAAAGCCCTATGGCAAGAAGATGGAGGGCTGTCAGAAGGTTCATAACGGCAAGCGTTCAAATAGCGTTGAGGTCAGCGTGGTCGTGGTTCGTAAATATAAATGTTACTCTATTCAGATAGTAAACCGACCAGCCCATAATCAGACTATCGAAAAATGGGGGAATGCCGAGATCACTTTATCATTGACACAAATAGCCAAATCAAAATATTGGAAAGACTAAGTGAAGTATTTAAAAAATATGATAGATAAGACCAATGGAGGAATTATGAAAACTGGCGGATGCCGCTATGGCACCCATCGTGTGATCGAGCCCAAAGGCGTATTGCCTCAACCCGCAAAAGTGCTGGATAACGATATGTCCAAGATTTGGGACAACGAACTTTTGCTGGACGTTATTCGTCTGAATGTGGATAGTGCATCCTTTCATCAGATCAAAAACAAGCTGATCGGCCAGGGACACAAAGACCTGGAAAAGGCTTTTGCAGAACACGCCATTGAGCTATGTAACCGCACTGGAAAGCACAAGAATGAAGACACCGGCAGCGGGGGCATGTTGATCGGCACTGTAGCCGCAATCGGCCCCAATTTTGAGATGAAAGACGAAATCAAGGTGGGAGACAAAGTCGCCTCTTTGGTGTCGCTCTCGCTTACTCCCCTGAAAATTAACAAAGTCAATAGAGTGCTATTGGACAAAGACCAGGTGGAGATCGAGGGCCAGGCTATCATCTTCTCCAGTGGGATTTATGCCAAATTGCCGGATGATATGGACGAGAATCTGGCGCTTTCCGTGCTGGATGTGGCCGGAGCGCCGGCCCAGGCCGAAAGGCTGGTAAAGCCCGGAGACAACGTGGTGATCCTCGGAGCCAATGGCAAAAGCGGAGTGCTCTGCAATGCAGTGGCCAAGGAACGTGCCGGAGTATCCGGAAAAGTGATAGGCATAGTGCGCAATCCAAATTACATCCCAAATTGCAAGGCAACCGGCTGCGACGAGGTCATCATCGCAAATGCTACGGATGCTATTAAAATCCAAAAAGAAGTATCACGCCTCACCGATGGCAAGATGGCCGATGTGGTGATCAACGTGGTAAACATAGAAGATACTGAATTGCCAAGCATTATGGCTGCGCGAGACCGCGGTCTGATCTACTTTTTCTCTATGGCAACTTCATTCACCAAAGCCGCTTTGGGCGCAGAAGGCATCGGAGCCGATGTGGATATGATCCTGGGCAATGGTTATGCCCATAGTCATGCCATGATCTCCATCGATCTTCTGCGGCGCAATCCAGTCTTGATGAAACTCTTCCAAGAGCGATACATAGATTAAGGAGTTTTCATGAGCATTATCGACATTCGTTCTATCGCCAGCCAGGAGCAATGGCATGATTGGCACTGGCAGATCAAAAACCGCATCACAGAAGCATCAGAGCTGCGAAAGTACATCAAACTTTTGCCAGATGAAGAAGCCCTGTTTGCCAATAAAGACTTCTCTTTCCGGATGGCAATCACCCCCTACTATCTTTCTTTGATAGACCAGACAAATCCCAATGACGCTGTCCGCCTGCAAGCCATCCCCCGCATTCAGGAAAGCGAGGTGGATGGCATAGATATGGCAGACCCGCTCAGCGAGGATGCCGATGCTCCGGTGCCGGGAATGACTCACCGTTATCCGGACCGCGTGCTGCTGCTGCTTACAGACCAATGCTCCATGTATTGCCGTCACTGCACCAGACGCAGAAAAGCCGGTGAACACGATGCTCCCATGCCCCGGGAAAACGTGGACAAGGCGATCGAATACATCCGCAATCACAAAGAGATTCGTGATGTAATCCTATCCGGAGGCGATCCGCTCACCTTGGGTGATGAACGCCTGGATGAAATCCTGGGACGTCTGTCCGAAATCGAGCATGTGGAAATCATCAGATTAGGAACCCGCACACCGGTGGTTTTGCCTATGCGTTTCACCCCGAAACTTATGCAGGTTTTAAAGAAATATCCGAATGTGTGGCTGAATACTCACTTCAATCATCCGCAGGAGCTTAGTGAACTCTCGGCCAAAGCTCTGGCTATGATCGCCGAGACAGGACTGCCCATGGGCAACCAATCCGTGTTGCTAAAAGGCATAAACGACCATGTGGATGTAATGAAAGCCCTGGTGCACAAGCTGGTGCGCAATCGCGTGAGACCTTATTATATCTATCAATGTGATCTCACCGAAGGTATCGCCCACTTCCGCACCCCCATTTCCCGGGGAATACAGATCATCGAATCTCTGCGCGGACATACCAGCGGCCTCTGCGTGCCTACCTATGTGGTGGACGCTCCCGGCGGCGGCGGCAAGATTCCAGTGATGCCAAATTATATCATTTCCCAAATGCCAGGACGCGTGATCCTGCGCAATTACGAAGGCGTCATCACCAGCTATACCGAGCCTGGATTTGAGGCTTTGGATGATGACAAGTACCGCAGACTCTGCTCCCGGGAACGCGAAAGCAATGAAGGCGTGATGAAGCTGCTGAAAGGGAAAAAGATCAGCCTCGAGCCGACAGACACCAAAAGGCTTCAACGTCGTAAACCCTGACAGATATTGACCAATGAAAAACTTGATTACCACCAGGGCTACCCGCAACATAGCCTTGGTGGGAATCAGCAAGAATTCTGGTAAAACGTCGCTTTTGAACGCTATCCTGGCGGATTTTCCCGATCTGGGTTGGGCAGTGATGACCACTGGTATCGATGGCGAAGAAAAAGACCTGGTTTTTAAGACTCATAAACCGCAGGTAAGCCTGCATCCAGGCATGCTTTTTTGCTGCGATGCCCAAAGCCTGGATGCGCATGGCAGCAAGATTCAGGTGCTCTCCGCACTTAGCATTAGAGGGCGGAAACTATATCTGGCCAAAGCTTTGCATCCCCTGAAAACCCAGATCACCGGCCCTTCCTCTGTACTGCAGCAAGCCAAGCTGATCGCCCAATTCAGAGCTTTGGGGGCAAAGAAAGTATTGGTAGATGGCTCTCTGGACCGCAAATCCATCGCCATGGAAGAGACTATCGATGCACTTATCCTGCTTATCGGCGCCAGCTATGGCAGCATAGAGCAGATCATCGCAGAGCTGAAGCGGCTGATAATGCTGCGAGACCTGCCTCAGGCGCAGCTCAGTAACTATCAATTCCGCAGATTAATGCGCTCGGATGAAATCCTGATTATGCACAATAGCCGTTGGAAAAGCTGCAAAATCAAGAGTTTGATCCGGCACGAAAAGCAGCTTTTACAGCTTTTGGAGCGTAAGACCAGGGCGCTATATATCCCTTCAGCTCTGACTGACAGCGTGTATGAGAAACTGGGCAAGGCTCTGGCCAGCAGCGATCTGAAGATCATCTTCCGGCATCCAGAGTGTATCAAGCTCAGCCGGCTTTACCTGCAAACCTTAGTCCAGCGCTGCCAGATAAGCTGCCTGATCCCCTTCAAAATCAAGGCTTTTGCGCTCAATTCCACTGCGATAGGCAAAGATGCCATCGCTGCAGACAGTTTCCGGCAGCAGATTCGGGCTGCCTTTCCTGAAGAGAACTTTTGGGACATAATGGAGATAGATAGTGCAAGATCGTGATAAACTCACTGCTTTGACTGTGAATATGGGCTTGGTCTGCAACGTGATTCTGGCTGTGCTCAAGACCAGTATCGGCATTCTGGGATTTAGCCCTGCGCTCCTGGCGGATGGGGTGAATTCAACCTCCGACGCCGTGTATTACATAGTAGTCAAAATCTTTATGAAGCAGGCCAAAAAGCCTGCCGATAAAGAGCATCCGCATGGACACAGACAGCTGGAATCCATCGCGGCTGTAGTGGTCGGCGCCTTCATCCTTACCACTGGAATTGCCATCTTTTTGGAAAGCATCAATAAGGTCTATGCGCTCTTTACCAGAGTCGAAATAGGCCAATCTGCGTCCGCCCTGGCGCTTATGATCGCGATCGGCACTTTTGTGCTCAAGCTGGGACTGTATTATTATACCAAAAAATCTGCTCAAAAGACTCATAACCCCACTTTGCGTGCTCTGGCCAATGACCATCTGAACGACATCATGGCCGCAGTAGCTGTGATAGTGGGCATTACTATGGGCAGGATGGGATATCTTTGGATGGACCCTGCCGCAGGAGCGGTGGTAGCCATTTACATCATCAAGACCGGAGTGGAAATCATCATGCAATCCTCCTCCGAGCTCATGGACCGGGTGCCGGATGCACGTTTCAGCCGCGAGATCAGGGACGTAACGCTTTTGGTAGAGGGTGTAAAGGGAATACAGGAATTAGGGATTCATCGGGTGGGACCCTATTACACGCTCACCATGGCCATCAGCGTTTCTGGAGATATCTCGATAGACGAAGGCCATGAGATCTCACATCGGGTGGAAGAAAGCCTCTTGCAACACTTTGACAATGGCCTGCGCGATGTGCACATCCATTACCAACCGCATGAAACCGGAAAAGCCACAATACAAGGAGCCACAACAAAATGAATATGGGAAAACATATCTTAATAACCCTTATCCTGCTAACTTT
>JALNWR010000206.1 GCA_023230795.1 Candidatus Cloacimonadota bacterium | reverse complement strand
GAGCTGGTTTAAACTCCAAAATTCGGCTGTGTTACACTCCAAAGCTTCAAAGCTGCGTAGCCGAATCGGAGTTCGGCGTCCCAGGCAGCTTGGCAGGAAACCTTAAAACCTTAAAACCTTAAAACTCCAAAACTTGAAAACCCCAAAACCCTTCACGCATGATTCCGCAATTTCAGCTCCACAGGATGCGGTTGCAGGTAAACTTGATCGGCCAGGTATTCTTTGTTATATTTGCGCACGTAGTGGTTGATCAGGGTGATGGGCACGATGAGGGGGATGAGTCCGGCCTTGTATTGGGCGATCAGCTGGATCAATTCCTGTTTTTCAAAGCTATCCAGATCGGGTTTGAAGTAGCCCAGCAGGTGCAGCAGCACGTTTTGCTGTTTGCTGGGGCTAGCGTGCAGCCTGGTGGCTGTCATCAAGGCTTGCAGATAGGTATCCAAAAAGTCCGGTATAGCGTGTTTTTTTACTTCCGCCACCAGTTTACCCATCTGGCGATAATGCTGCGGGCTATGAGCCATAATCAGGTATTTGTGGATACTGTGGAATCTGATGATCTCGGCGGCGCCTACGGGGGCGGAGAGCAGCTTGTGCCAGCGATGCATGACAAATACTCTTTCGATGAAGTTTTCGCGGATGGCGGCATCGTGCAATCTGCCTTCTTCTTCTATGGGCAAAAGGGGAAAGGCTTGTTGCAAGGTTCGGGCAAAGAGGCCCACTCCGGTCTTGCCGGGAGCTCCGCCGTGGGGGGGATAGATTTTCACTCTTTCCATGCCGCAGGAGGGGGATTTGCTTTTCAGGATATAGCCGCAGAGCTGTTTTGAGCGGAGTTTGGCGATGGCCTTTTCGCTCCAGGCAAGCATCCTTGCGCTGTGGTCTATACCTGTCTTTACAGTGAGCATGCGATAATCGTCTTTTTTGCCGCTAAGGTTCATGGCTTCGCGGGGGATGGGCAGTCCGCACTCATGCTCCGGGCAGAGGGCAATGTAATCGACGAAATTGCCCAGGGTTTTTACTATCCAGGCATCAAATTTGTGTCCGCCGTCGTAGCGAACTTCATTGCCTAAAAGGCAGGAAGATACACCCAGTCTGAGCTTTTCCATATTGAGTCCTCCAGGTTTATATTGCTTTGGGGTTCAGGGGTTTTGCAGCTGTAGGGCAGAAGTTAAGATGCCAGGTGGAGTCAGGCTTGGATGACATCATCCAGGATGCAGATTCTGCTTTCACCGGCCTGGCAGCTGCTGCCTTTTTTAATCAAAAGATGCAGGGATTTTGGCATCGTAATTTCGCAAGAGCCAGGCCCTATCATCAGGGCTATTACTTCCCCGGCTTTCATGCGGGCGTCTGTGATGCGAAAGATGCGTTTGGCAGAAAAGGAAAGTCTCAACTGGGGATTATTCAAAACCAGTTCATCGGCTTCCCAATGGCAGCCATCCATGGGGCAGCGGATTTCCACAGGGTCATAAACGCTTTTGCGAAGGGTGATCTTTTGAATATTGCCCTGCTCTGCGAAGGCTTGCATCTTGCCGGATATGGGTGCGTAAATGCTATTTGCTTCGGGCTGGAGGATGCGCTGGCGAAAGCGGTGGGTCATAAAGGCATTGGCATACAGCAAAGCTCCGGCCAGTGCGAGCATGAGCAGGAGGATGTTATTGCCAAAGCCCAGCGCCAGGACAAAGCTGATGATGACTATCGCCAGGGGGATGGCCTGGGAGCGGATCTGAAATCTTTTGATCCTCTCCAGGACATCCCCTTCGGAAAGCAGGTATTGGTTCATTTTGTGGTGCGGGTCCAGGTATCTGTTCTTCCGGCCATGGGAATGCCGATGTAGCCGCGCAGCTCCAGGGTGTTGTTATTCACCATTTCGGCTTTGCAGGAATAGGTTTTGCCAGCGCGGGGATCGTAGATTTTGCCCCCGCTGTATTTGCCTTTGCCGTTATATTTCAGATCGTGAAGTACTTGTATCCCGATCAGGGGCTTAGTTCTGAGCTTGGCTTCGGGATTTTTGCTATCGAGCTTGGGCTCACCTTCTTTGTCAAGCGGCTCTTTCATCCAGATAAGGTGTCCCACAAAGAGTCCGTCTTCGCTTTTGGTAATTTCGATCTTGCTGGTTTTTTCTCCATTGTACCACACCCCGGTGATGCGCTCTGCCCCCTGGGCAAATATGGGGATGATGAGGCTGAGGGAGATGAGGATAAATATAATCTTTTTCATTTTGCTTCCTTTTTTAGATGATGCCACAGCGGCGATAGATCTGATCTACATTCTTCAGATAGCGGGAGTAAGAGAAAATCTGTCTGATCTCCTGCTCGCTCAGGGCATCGGTGATCTGTTTGCTGGCGAGGATGAGAGACATAAAGTCTTCCCCGTCGTTTATGGATTTCATGGCTGCAGCCTGGACCAGAGCGTAGCCCTGTTCCCGGCTCATTCCGGTATTGGTCAGATGCAAGAGCAGCGCCTGCGAGAAGACCAGCCCACCGGTGAGCTCGATATTCTTCATCATCTTTTCGGGATATACGACCAGAGATTCTATCATAGCGCTGCTTTTGACCAGCATATAGTGGATCAGGATGCAGCTATCCGGCAGGATAATGCGCTCCACGCTGCTATGCGAGATATCCCGCTCGTGCCAGAGAGGGTTGTTTTCCAGGGCGATTGCGGCATTTGCTCTTAAGATGCGGCTGAGGCCACAAAGCTGTTCGCTAAGGATGGGATTGCGTTTGTGCGGCATGGCGGAGCTGCCCTTTTGTCCGCTGCTAAAGTTTTCTTCTGCTTCCCCTACTTCGGTGCGTTGCAGATGGCGGATTTCCAGAGCGATCTTTTCCAGGGTGGAGCCGATCTGGGCGATGCAAAAGAGGAATTGGGCATGGCGATCGCGTTGGATCACCTGCGTGGAGATATTTACCGGGCTTAGTTCCAGAAGCTTGCAAGTGCGCTCTTCCACCTCCGGGTCCAGATGGGCATAGTTTCCCACGGCGCCGGAGATCTGGCCTACGCTCACGATGCGGATGGCTTCTTTTAGCCGCTGGATATTGCGATTGGTTTCATCGTACCAGAGGGCAAATTTGAGGCCAAAAGAAGTGGGTTCGGCGTGGATGCCGTGGCTGCGTCCCATGCAGAGGGTGTGGCGGTGTTCGCGCGCCTTCAGCTTGAGGGTCTCGGCCAGGCGGTATAGTTCGGAGAGGATCAACTCTCCGGCCTGCTTGAGCTGCAAGGCAGTGGCGGTATCCAAAACGTCTGAGGAAGTCATGCCATAATGAACCCAGCGGGAAGCGGGGCCCACATATTCGGCGACGCTCGTTAAAAAGGCGATCACGTCATGCCGGGTTTCCAGCTCGATCTCGGCGATACGCTCCACATCAAAATCCGCTTTTTCAGCGATGATCTGGTAATCCTGAGTGGGGATTATGCCCATATCATGCATGGCCTGGGCAGCGGCCAGTTCTACGTCCAGCCAGCAGCGATAGCGGTTTTCCAGCGTCCAGATGCGCTCCATTTCTACCAGGGTATAACGGGGTATCATTTATTCCCCCAAAAGTCCTTTGAACATTTCAAACATTCCTCCTTGCTTCAAGAGCTCCATGATGTTTCCTTGGGTTTTTTCATTACGCGGTAAGGGCAGTATTTCCGGCCTCTGGTATTTTACGGTGTCAAAGAGCAAATTGGCCGAGATGCCGCGCGGGGCTTTGAATTCCAGCTTATCCAGATCGCCGCGGGTGGTATAACTGGCACTGAGCTTTACTCCGGATTTGCGGTCTATTACAGATTCCAGCTTGTATTTCGAACTGAAATGGATGCTCAGGCTATCCCGCACTATGGCTTTTTCGCGGATGATCTCCTGGCCGTATCTATCGAAAAGATAATCCGAAGAGGCGAATAAAGCAAGAGCTCCTTTGGGAATCTTATCTTTGAGATTCAAGGCTTCCAGGGCCGGCATAGCGGGCGCAGCCATGGCAAAATACTCTCCTAAATACATGCTGATCAGTGGAGATGCGCCGGCTCCAAAGATTCCTCCCTCGATCACGTCCAGCCGCAGCTGCTCCGGGCTTTTGGCCACAGAAAAGGGTTTACGTAAAGTGAAGCCAAAGGCAGCGATCTCGATGATGCCATCTCCGCTGAAGCTTTCCCATTTTTTCAGCTCAGACCTGAGCAGGGCTTCGTCTGTAGGTTTCAGGCTCGCACAGGAAGCCAGAATCAGGCAGAGGACGATAAGGCCGATAGAAAGTATCCTGTTCATGCTTTTCTCCTATACAAGAGCCATATTCCGACGCCGGAGGCGATAATCATCAGCAGAGACAGGAATTGGCCGATGCTCATAAAGCCAAAGATGAAGCCAAAATCCTGATAAAAGCTGAGATCATCCGGCACCCTTACAAATTCGATCAAGAAGCGCACAATGCCATATCCGCCGATAAAGGTCCAAAAGCCCAGGCCGGCTTTGTAGTTCTTTCTGAGGATATAGTAAGTGATCAGCCCCAAAAGCAGCCCTTCCGTGAGCATTTCGTAAAGCTGAGTGGGATGGCGGGGCAGGCCTCCGGCTGCGGGGAAAACCACTCCCCAGGGCAGGGTGGTCACCTTGCCCCAGAGCTCG
>JALNWR010000205.1 GCA_023230795.1 Candidatus Cloacimonadota bacterium | reverse complement strand
TTTTTGGCCACAATATCTCCTTATTCTGCTCTGACAAATGGCATGCCGAGCTCCAGCAAAAGCTTATGGCATTCTTCGTCCGTTTGAGCTGTGGTTACGATGGTGATATTCATCCCACGGATGGTATCCACCTTATCATATTCGATTTCGGGAAAAACGGTCTGATCTTTGAGACCAAAGGAGAAGTTTCCTCTGCCGTCGAAAGAACTCGTTTTGATGCCACGAAAGTCGCGAATCCTGGGTATAGTAATAGAGATAAGACGATCGTAAAATTCATACATCACTTCATCACGCAGGGTTACTTTACAGCCTATCGGCATGCCCTGACGCAATTTGAAATTCGATATGGACTTGCGGGCCGAGGTAATCAACGGTTTCCGCCCGGTAATCTGTTGTATATCTTTTACTGCGCTATCCAGAATCGCTTTATTCTGAGTGGCTTCTCCCACGCCCATGCTTACCACTATTTTGACCAGCTTGGGAACCTGATGCAGGTTCTTATAGCCAAAATGTTTGCTAAGGGCAGGGATTACCTGGCTCTTATATTTTTCTTTAAGTCGGTTCATTTACATACGCTCCTTGTTTACAGCTCGTCACCGGATTTTTGGCAAACGCGTACCCGGCGGCCATCCTGAATCTTTATTACAGGCTTGCTAACCGTATCCAGCTTCTCGTTAAAGAGCATCACATTCGAAGCATGAATGGCAGCTTCCATAGTGATGATCCCACCCTGGGGATTGCTTTGGGAAGGCTTGGCGTGCTTTTTGATCAGGTTGACTTTTTCTACTATCACTCTTCCAGTCTTGGGAAAGGCTCTGAGTATATGACCCTTTTTGCCTTTATCTTCACCGGATATGACGATCACAAGGTCACCTTTTTTGAGTTTCATTTTCTTTTCCACGCTTCCTCCTACAATACTTCCGGAGCAAGAGAGACTATCTTCATGTATCCGGCTTCACGCAATTCACGTGCTACCGGACCAAAGATGCGGGTTCCCTTGGGCTCGTGTTTTTCATCTATTACTACGGCAGCGTTGTCTGAAAAGCGGATATAGGTTCCGTCCGGACGGCGTACTTCTTTTGCTGTACGCACTATCACGGCTCTTTCCACTGCGCTTTTCTTTACCTTGCTACCCGGCGAGGCAGATTTGATGGCTACCACTATCACGTCTCCCACGGAGGCGTATTTACGCTTGGAGCCACCCAATACCTTGATACACATGGCTTTCTTAGCGCCAGAGTTATCGGCAATATTCAATACTGTTTGTACTGCAATCATTCCTCAGCCCCTTTATTTTCTTCTCTCTACAATCTTGTGTAGAGACCAGCGTTTGCGGGCACTCATCGGACGCGATTCGCAGATTTCCACGGTATCGCCTTCGTGCGCTTCGTTGTTTTCATCGTGCGCCATGAACTTTTTATGCCGGCGCACGGTCTTTTTATATAGCGGATGGATGTACTGGCGTTGAACGAGCACCACGATGGTTTTCTCGTTCTTGTCGGATACCACCACACCCTGTTTGATCATTTTACGTGCGTTTTCCACTTTCACCTCAAGCCTTTAGCTCTTTTTCTTTCATAATGGTATTGATGCGGGCTATTTCGCGTCTGGCGATGCGCATCCGATCTGGGCGATCAAGCAAGTTTCTGGCTTTTTGAAAGCGCAGGTTAAAGAGCTCGATACGGAGTTCTTCTATCCTTGCCTGCATCTCGTGGATACTTAGATCACGGATTTCTTCAGTCTTCATAATTCCACTCCTTCACGGGCCACAAGGCGGGTTCTAATCGGCAGCTTGTGAGCGGCAAGACGCATAGCTTCTTTGGCGATCTTTTGATCCACGCCATCGATTTCAAACAAGACCCGACCCGGGCGAACTACAGCCACCCAATACTCGGGAGCGCCTTTGCCTTTGCCCATACGGGTTTCAGCGGGTTTACTGGTAATAGGCTTGTCCGGGAATATCCGAATCCAAACCTTACCCAAACGCTTCTTATGACGGGTAATAGCGATACGGGCAGCTTCGATCTGACGGCTGGAAATGAAAGCATCTTCGAGTGCGATCAGTCCATAGTCGCCAAAATCGACGTTACAGCCGGTCCAGGAAAGACCATTGCGTCTGCCCTTCATCATCTTGCGATGTCTTACTTTTTTCGGTGCTAACACTTATCTCTCCTTAGTTTAGTATATCGCCTTTGTAGATCCATACCTTGATCCCGATCACACCGTATGTGGTACTTGCTTCCACATGGGCATAGTCAATATCGGCTCTCAGGGTATGAAGCGGAGTGCGACCTTGTTTGTAACGTTCCGTGCGGGCGATCTCGGCGCCACCAAGACGACCGGAAACCTGCACTTTCACGCCGAGAGCGTTATCTCTCATCACATTGCGCATAGCCATTTTCATTGCCCGACGGAAAGACACGCGTTCTTCCAATTGACGGGCGATTTCTTTGCCGACCAGACGGGCGTCAAGCCACATCTTGTCGATCTGTTCGATGTTTATTGATACAGCTATCGGAGTAGAGCGATTCTTGTTTATCAGTATGTTCAGCTCGCCGCGCAGCTTGTCAATATCCTCACCTTTCTTACCGATAACCAGGCCCGGTCGGGCAGTGTGGATATCGATCGCAATAGAATTGGTCTTGCGGTAAATCTTGACCTTAGAGACCATCTTATCTTCAAGGCGTTTATGGATATAGCTACGAATCTTGATGTCTTCCTGGAGGGAATCCACATAAGACGAGCCTTGAGCATACCAGATAGAATCGGTTTCTTTATTTACACCGATACGATACAGAATGGGGTTTATTTTTTGTCCCAAGGTATTCCTCCTATTCTAATGTCTGGATTCCCAGGGAGATATGGCAGGTCTGTTTCCTGATCATAAAGGCTCTTCCCTGAGCTCTGGGCATGAAACGTTTCATTTGAGGACCTTCATCGGCCATCGCCTGGCTTACAAAAACCTTAGTCAAATCTATCTTCGGGTCTTGTTGCCGGGCATTTGCCACTGCAGATTCCAATAATTTATAAATGATACCGGCCGCTCTGCGCTGTGAAAAACGCAGGATATTAACTGCTTCACTCACAGGCTTGTAGCGAATGGTATCCAATACGAGTCTGGCTTTACGGGCAGATCCACGAGCGAAACGCAATTTTGCTGTTGCTTCCATCTCTTATCTCCTATCTAACCTTGTTCTTCTTTTCTTTATGACCACGGTAAGTACGCGTAGGGGAAAATTCACCCAATTTGTGACCTACCATGTTTTCCGTTACATACACGGGAACGAACTTGTGCCCGTTATGCACAGAAAAAGTATGGCCGATAAAGTCCGGAGTAATCATAGAACGGCGACTCCAAGTCTTGATCACACTTTTTTTGCTCTCAGTATTGAGGACTTCTACTTTTTTCATCAGGTGATCGTCAACGAATGGACCTTTTTTAATTGAACGTGACATAAATCATTATCCTCACACTATCTCTTTTTGACCGCTTTCACGATATATCTATCGGAATACTTGCGGGTTTTGCGGGTTTTCCCGCCCTTAGCCGGCTTGCCCCAAGGGGATACCGGGTCTCTGCCACCGGATGATTTCCCTTCACCACCACCCATTGGGTGATCCACAGGATTCATCACCACTCCACGTACGGTAGGGCGGATACCCAACCAGCGCGTACGACCGGCTTTCCCGATCTTGATCAGAGAGTGATCAGCGTTGCTTACCTGGCCAATCGTCGCAAAGCATTCTTTGCGAATCAGGTGCACATCGTTGGATGGCATTTTTACATGTACGTAGTCACCATCTTTGGCCACTACTTGAGCATAAGTGCCGGCGCTACGGGCCATCTGGCCGCCCCGGCCCTTTTTGAGCTCGATATTGTGGATCACGCTGCCCAAAGGAATGCGTTCCAAAGGAAGCGTGTTCCCGATCGTTACTTCAGCTTCGGGAGAGCTAATGACCTTAGTGCCCACCTGCAATCCTTCCGGTGCCAGGATGTAACGCTTCTCACCATCTACATAGTGTAAAAGCGCAATGCGGGCGGTACGGTTCGGATCGTATTCTATAGTGGCTACTTTGGCCGGAATCCCTATCTTATCACGCTTAAAATCGATGATGCGATAGTGGCGACGGTTTCCTCCGCCTCTATGGCGGCAGGTTATGCGCCCGCGATTGTTACGTCCACCGCTTCTCGGATTGGGCTTGGTCAGAGACTTTTCCGGCTTGTCCGTAGTAATCTCATCAAAAGTATAACCCGTGCGATAGCGGAGGGACGGAGTAGTAGGTTTATAGTGTTTTATTGCCATGTCTTATACCTCAAAATCGGCGATACTATCGCCTTCGCGCAGGGTTACGATCGCTTTTTTCCAATCCGGACGTTTGCCATTGTAGCGTCCCAGGCGTTTTGGCTTACCCATCATGCGGATGGTGTTTACGCCCAGAACCTTCACGGCAAAGACCTGCTCAATAGCTTTGGCGATCTCAATCTTATTTGCATTTATTGATACCTTGAAGGTATATGTATTTGTGTTTGCCATCTGACTACTGCTTTTTTCAGTAATAATGGGGGCTATCACGATATTACGCGGATGTATCATTTG
>JALNWR010000204.1 GCA_023230795.1 Candidatus Cloacimonadota bacterium | reverse complement strand
TTTATGCCCAAATATAGTCACGCGATCAGGATCGATATTATAGCGCAATTCGCTGAAGCGGTTCTCGGTATAAGAATTTTCAAAGTCAATCTGGACTGGAACCACCTTTTGATGAAAGATATCGGCCTGAATGGTTAACTGGTCGGATTCGGCGGGACCCAGCAAGCTCACATTGATGTTTTCCGGCAGGTCTATAGAGTAGTCCTGCAAAGATATCACATCTGTATTTGGAGTGATCTTGCTGGCATCTACATTCACCCGGGGCTTGGCCATCATCAAACGAATAATATCCAGGCCTTTGCCGCGAACCGCGAAAGGGACCTTGCTGGGGAAATTTTCTAAAGTGATGTTTTTGGGCACAGAAAGCAGATTTATAGGCAAAGATACTACACTGCGCTGCTCTGACACCAGGGCAGATTGCAGCCACAAAAACATAGCCAGAAACAGGGCAAAAAAGCGCAGACCGAGGTTGTCCTTAAACATGCTTTATCCCCTTACATCCCCGGGGTCTGGATGCCAAATTGTTTGATTTTCTTATATAAGGTGGTGCGTTCTATGCCGATCTTTCTCGCCGTTTTGGTTACATGCCATTGATTGCGTTGGAGCTGGTAGATCAGATAGTCTTTTTCGTATTCGTTCATACTATCTTTGAGGTTGCTGATTTTCAGGTACCTTGAATGATCCACTTCCTGAGGATTACCGGTATCCGTCATGCGCTGCTCGAGGTGTTTCAGAATAATGGAATTGGTAATGCTTTTTTCATTTATCATGATGAACTTACAGAAGTTTCTGAGTTCGCGGATATTGCCGGGCCAGGCATAGCTGAGCAGGTCATCCTTGAGAGTGGTAAGGTCAAGCTGATCATTGATATTGTATTTGTGGCAGAAGTTGGTAAGGAAAAAGCTCATCAAGAGCAAGATATCTTCCTCACGTTCACGCAAGGGGGGCAATTCCACTATGTTTCCTTCTATTCTAAAAAAGAGATCGCGCCTGAACTTATCGGGATTGGACAGCACGTTCATCTTCGCATTTGAAGCAAAGATAAGGCGGGTGTTTACTTTCTTCATAGGGCCGCCTACCACCTGAATCTCTTTGTTTTCAATAGCACGTAGAATCTTGGATTGGGAAAGCAAAGAGAGATTGGTAACTTCATCCAAAAAGAGCACCCCGTCGCTGCATTCTTCAAAGAATCCGGTTTTGTTGCGATCGGCATTGGTAAAGCTTCCTTTGGTATGGCCAAAAAGTTCACTTTCGATCAAAGTCTCGGTGAGTGCGGAACAATTCAGGGTATGGAACGGCTTGCCAAAGCGGCTGGAGCTGATATAATAGTAATGTGCAGCTACTTCCTTGCCGGTGCCGGTTTCTCCGATCAGAAAAAGGTCTTCATTCACCGCAGCCAGTTTATGGATTTGCTCTCTCACCTTTTTGATGGCAAGGCTTTCTCCTATGAAGGGGAAGGAGCGGGTAAATTGCTTTTTGAGATTGACGTATTCGATCTGAAGGCCGATATGCTCTTCTTCCTGATGTTTCAGAGTAATGGCATTATCGATATGCAAAAGTAGCTGATTTGTGCTGAAATTGCTGCCTTTTTCGATGAAGTGATAAGCGCCCAGGTTGCGTATCTCTTTTGCCTGGGCAGAAGTTACTTCGCCAGAGATGACGATGACTTTATAGTTCAGGTCCATCTTCTCTTTGAGCTGCTTCAGCACCTGGATGCCATTGAGCTTGCTGCCTACAAGATATACATCCAAGAGGATTACGTCGGGATTGAATACTCTGAGTTCTTCAAAGAAAACATCAGAATTTGCGATGATAAGAACTTCATAGGAATAGCGCTTCAGCACCAGAGCAATCTGATCTGCCAGGACAATATCGTCTTCAAGGATTAGAACTTTGCCTTTAGTCATAATTTTACCTCAAGAGTTTTTCTTCCAGCTCTGCCAGAGCGTTTATATAATAAATGTAAGCCTGATCCGGTGAATCATAAGGCGAGAAATATTTGTGCACATCTCCATCCTGAAAGTACTTTGAGCACATATAATAGAAATGATCCGATGTACTGAGCAAGCGGGCAATGGTCAAAAGCTTTTCATCCCCTCTGGTCTTGATCTTTTCAAGGAGTTCATACAGGGTCTCAATGGCGTTGTGCTGCATATCATTTTCCAGCCAGGCTGAAAGATCACGCTCCTCATCTGCCCAGGAAACCGCTTCGGGAAAGGACATGGACTCCTGTTGATAGTTCGAAAGGCTGCTTGCCTCTTTGGGATGGGCAAAGCCTAAGTGCTCATGCTTCAGCACTTCTGCGGGGAAGTGACGCATAAAGTCAAAGATGCCGCTTTCTGCCCATTGGTGCTCTCCAAAGGTCTCATAATCCATGAAAAGATTGAGGAATTGATTGCGCCCTTTGCTTTCATTCAGGGTCAGTTTGTCTATCCAGTTTACGAATTTGTTTACCGTCAGAGGATACTCCGGCCAATCCCGGTTTGAAAAGCGAAAAGCAATGTCATCAGCCAATTGATAATACTTCAATAAGAGATTGATGCGTTTGTTATAGTTCTTGTAGGCATACAGCGGAGAGCGCCACTGCAGGATGCGGTCCACCCCTTCGGTGAGGATGGACTTAAAGCCTTCAATCTCATAGATAAGATCGGAAAGACGATCTTGATAGATAAGCTCTGTATTGCGGAAGGTCTCAGGGGAATAAGAGAATTCCTGCTTCATCAAATCACGATGCATGTGGACCTGATCCAAAAACTCATTGGAATCATACATAAAGCTTAAAGAATGGTAATAAGTCTCTCCCAATATCTCCACACAGCCGGTATCCACCAGGGCTTTGAACGAATCCAGAGTCTCGGGGCTGTAAAGCTTGAATTGCTCTATCGCCGTGCCGGTGATGGAAAACGCCACCTTGAAACGGCCCTCATGCTCCTTGATCAGCTTCAAAAGCAGGGCATTGGTGGGCAAATAGCACTTTTGTGAGACCTTTTTCATTATCTCGCAATTCAGTTTGTCATCAAATATAGGAGTTCCCTGACCAATATCCAATACGTTGTAGTGTCTGAGCCTGAAGGGCTGGTGCACCTGAAAGTAGAATATGATATTCAGCATTGCGTATCTCCTGTTTTATTTCTGCTTGCGGATATATTCTGCCAGGGTGGCAGAATAGAGTTGGCGGATTTTCTCAGCAGCTTCATCCCACTGAATGCGGTTCACTTCATGCATGCCATCGATGCCCATTTTCTGGCTCTTTTCGGGGTTTTCGATGAGATGATTGATGGTCTGAACCCAAAGGTCTGTATCCCAAAAATCTATTTTGAAGGCATGATTTACCACTTCGGACACTCCGGACTGTTTGGATATCACGGAGGTAATACCATAGGCCATGGCTTCTAGTGGGCTGATGCCAAAAGGTTCTGAGACCGAGGGTAAGACATAGATATCAGAGGCCCTGAGTATCCTCTCCACCTGTTTGCGGTTCAAAAACCCTGTGAACAGAAAACGGTTTTTTAGCTTCAGCGAGGCAGAGCTGCGCAGGAGCTTTCTGCTCATATCACCTGTGCCGGCCATGATGAATCTGGCGTCAGGATGAGTTTCGAGCACCTTCTGTGCCATTTCAAGGAAGTAATCCGGGCCTTTTTGCAAGGTGATACGTCCCAAAAAGAGTATCACCGGCCCCTGGAAAATTCTTTCTTTGGTGAAGACGGCGTCTTCCGGCACTGTAAAGGCATTGTGAACGATGCGGATCTTGGCTGTATCGATGCGGTAACGGCTCATAATCATCTGAGCGGTGTATTTGGATACGGCTATTACTTTGTCTGCATAAGTCATTCCGGCATGCTCGATCTTGTGAACCCGTTCGTCTCCGGGGCCTCCGGCGCGATCAAACTCGGTGGCATGGATATGCACTACCAGCGGTTTATTGCTGATCTTGCGCACCAGCATTCCGGCAGGATAGGTGAGCCAGTCATGCGCGTGAATCAGGTCATATTCCAGAAGTTTGGCTATCTTTTCCGCTCTCAGGGTGAATTCCTGTACTTTGTGAATGAGGTCTTCATCGCCTACCAGATGGTTAGTCATTTCACGCCATACATCACGTTCTTCTTCGCTCACCCTTTCAGACAGCCAGTACTCCTTTTTCAAGGAAATGGAATACCGCTTGATGTCTGCCAATTGGAAGTAGGATTCCGGACTCTCAGAAATGCCGATATGCTCCATCCTCTGGGCTTCATTGCTAAAGAGGAGCTTTTCATACTTGCTTTGCTTGGCCTTGTCAAAGAATATAACGGGCAAAGTATCTACATCGCTTACCTGCCGCAGGGGGAAGTATACCATTTCGCGGGTGGGCAGTACCAAATCGATCTTTATTCCCAGATTCAGGAGGGCTTTCACCATCCCATAGCAGGCCATGCCCAATCCACCGGAAATGAGCGGGGGAAATTCCCAGGTAAACATCAGAATCTTCATGATTTCACCCCCAAAGATTCGATAAAGGTTTCTATATTATACAGTGCCGCCACACTCCAGGCTTGAGCCGGTGCGCCTTTTGGGAAATGAGGATTTTCGCCATCCCATACTTCGGCTACCGAAGCGTTGTGCCCCCGCATAAAGCCGTTCCTCAGCACT
>JALNWR010000203.1 GCA_023230795.1 Candidatus Cloacimonadota bacterium | reverse complement strand
AATGATTATGAATCAGTCTTCAGTAATTATATGGAACTACAATGGTATGATGACAAGATTGAGGAATTAGATATTTCAAGTATTTCGGAATATAGCTATCTCCTTTCTAAGAAACAGCTTGCGTGAATACCTGCGTTCAATACACAAGGTTTATCAATGACTTAGGTGTGAGAAACATTAGTCAAAAGAAGGTTCTGGTAAAATGGGGAAATGTCTGCAGAATTTGAGGTTGACAGAAATCAGCACATCTGTTTCGTGCAAATAAGGAAGCAATTTGTTTTCTTTGTTTGTAAGATAGACTGAGACCATGGAGGAAGAAATGGCAAAAAAAGCTACAAACTCGGGCAAGCAATGGACAGACAGTGAGATTAAAAACATGAAAGATCTTGCTAAGGGGAATACTCCCACCAGACTTATTGCACATAAATTGGGGAGATCAGAAGATTCAATCAGATCAAAAGCCTCACAATTGAGTGTTTCTCTGAAGCCAACTAACCAATCACCTTATAATCGCAGAAAGAAATAGGGATTAGATTATGGCCAATGGTAGCGGGTCTAATCTTGGATTCGAAAATTGCGATCCAAGATACAATGATACCCCGGCTGATTAGACCGGAGTCGGGGAAAAAACATTGACCGGAAGCTATCCAGTCGAAAGATTGTAATTATGAAAGAAATGAATGGATGTTTACTATGGCAACAGCAGAGCAAATAAAAGCGCTGGTTAAGTCACACTTTGGCGATAGCCAGGACAGGTTTTTTTCAGTTGTTCTCCAAATTGCAGCTCATGAAGCCCTTCAAGGTCATGCTTCATTGGCGAATGATTTACGGGAAATCGTTAATGCGGAGAAGCGGAAAAAGGGACCTCGGGTTATACCTTTCCCACAAGACCTAAGAGGGTTAGTATTGACGGATGATCCATTTGAATCAATGGCCATGTTGGTCATTTCTGAACCATTAACACAGCGATTAGGCCGGATCGTTCATGAGTATAGACAACAGGATAGATTGAAATCACATGGCTTGAAGCACAGAAGAAAGATCCTTCTCATTGGACCCTCAGGAACTGGTAAAACTATGACAGCAAGAGTGATTGCGCATGAGTTGAATCTACAATTGCATACGGTTCAAGTTGACCGTCTTGTCACAAAATTTATGGGTGAGACGGGCGCAAAACTGCGGCAAATATTTGATCTGATCCAAATGGAAAATGGCGTGTACTTATTCGATGAGTTTGATGCTATCGGAGGAGAAAGGTCACTGGATAACGATGTTGGAGAAATGCGAAGAGTATTGAATTCCTTCCTGCAATTTATTGAGCAGGATGTATCGGATAGTCTTATATTTGCAGCCACAAATACTCCCGAACTTTTAGATCGAGCGCTTTTCCGTAGGTTCGACGATGTTCTCTATTACGATAAGCCGAATGAAGAAGAAAGATTAATCCTGATAAAAAACACGCTTGGTCTGTTCATCAACAAAAACTTTGCCAAGAAACAAGTGTTGAAAGAGAGCGAAGGACTAAGCCAGGCCGAACTTGTCGCAGCATGCAGAGACTCTTTAAAGAACGCCATTCTGGCTGGAACAAACAAGGTTACAGTAAGTAAGTTGTTAATCTCAATCAATGAGAGAAAAGAGGCTTGCCAACAAACTTGGAGGTAAAAAGTGAGTGATAAGAAACTGCGTCATTTGTTTATTCATACTCCCCCAGTTGCAATGCCATACACCAGTACCTCATCAGGAGGAAAAGAGGGCGTAATTCCAAAAAGAGAGCGGATACCTCATAGTCAATTCCTTCGTTCTCAGTTTGACCAAGCCTGGAAGGAAAGCGTTAATCGTCAAGCCGTTGCTCACGCCACAAAAAATGGGGTATATATTGAATTCCAGAGTGACCCTGGGGCTGTTTTGGTGACAAGAAGCCTTGAGGACATGCGCTCAAAGCAAGTGCGATTACTCAATATTAGACAAGAGGATACAAACAAAGGCAGAATAACCTACGCCACTGTTTATATGGCCCATTCAAAAAAGAGCCATTTCTTAAAAAAACTCGAGAAGTACGCCACTGAAGTTGATAACAGAAGCGGAAAACCTAAGAACCGTAATCTAATCAACAGCATTTCAGATGTCCGTATGGCTGTGCTACCATCATTTTGGCAAGATGATAAATCTGATATCCCAACAGATTCTCCCGAGTGGTGTGAAGTATGGTTGAGTAGTGATACTGACGTGGTTGTCAACCGGTTCGAAGAATTGTTATTAACAAAGGATATTCCGTCGAAGCCGAATTCCATCCGTTTCCCCGAAAGAAGTATAAAGGTTGTAAAGGTCAATCGAGCTCAAATAGATACACTGATCGAAAATTCTGACGACATCGCTGAGTTAAGAAAAGCAAAAGAAGTTTACTTTCTCCTATCTCTTAAGAACTGGGATCAGTCAGAATGGGTAAGAGACCTCCTTAATCGTGTTACTGTTTCGAAATCCAACACTTCTATTTGCATCCTTGACAATGGCGTTAATAATGGGCATCCGTTGCTTGTGCCTGTTCTGGATGGAAGTGATATGCACACAGTAGATCCACAATGGGGAACGCATGATCATGATAAGCATGGTCATGGAACCTGTATGGCTGGTGTAGCTGCTTATGGGAACCTATACCAAGTGTTGCTATCGAAGTCTGCTGTTCAGATTAAACACAGCCTAGAATCGGTAAAGGTGATTCCACCTCCGCCAGACAATAATCCCAAAGAATTATGGGGCAGCAGAATTGAGCAGGGAGTAGCATTAGCAGAGATACAGGCTCCAAAGATAAATCGAGTGATATGCTCCGCTGTGACTGCTTTAGACACCCGAGATAGAGGTAGACCATCGTCATGGTCAGGTGCGATTGACCAACTCGCTTCAGGCTCTTTTGACGATCGAAAGAGGTTAATCATCCAAGCTGCTGGCAATCTTTCTGAAAAATACCCATGCGCCGATTATCCAGACTCCCAAAAAACGGACTCCATACACGACCCTGCCCAAGCGTGGAATGCTGTTACTGTAGGCGCTTACACAGAATTGACGCGTATCGTAGAAAAGAGTTTGCAAGGATTCCGTCCTGTTGCTCCGGCGGGAGGTCTGTCCCCATTTACGACAACATCACTTGTCTGGGAAGATAAATGGCCTATTAAACCTGAGATTCTAATGGAAGGAGGTAATCTAGCTTGCGACCCAACCGGGTTCTCAACAACATGCAATGAATTGTCATTAATTTCTACATGTCATGATTATACAAAATCCCATTTCACCTCCTTCAACATGACAAGCGCAGCAAGCGCTCAAGCAGCATGGCTCGCTGCAAAAATCCAAACCAAATATCCTGATTTATGGCCAGAAATGATCAGGGCTCTTCTCATACACTCTGCTCAATGGCCTCAACAGTTATTTACGGAATATATAGGAAATGGAAACAAGAGAGATTATAAAAATCTAATGCGAGTTTGCGGTTATGGAGTACCAGATTTGGAAAAGGCACTTTATAGTGCATCAAACTCACTTACCATGTTAATACAAAGAACAATTCAGCCCTTCGCAGAACGAATCGACAAAAAAACGGGTAGTAAAACAGGCTATAAAACAAACGAGATGCACTGCTTTGACCTTCCTTGGCCAAAGGAAGTTTTACAGCAGATGAACGATATCAAGGTAAGCATGCGGGTTACATTATCGTATTTTATTGAACCTGGGCCTGGTGAAATCGGCTGGAAAGACAGATATCGGTACGCCTCATATGGTCTTAGATTTGATGTTAAATCTCCAAACGAGACTATAGAGAATTTCACAAAACGGATAAACGTTGCTATGCGTGATGAAGATACCCAAGCTATTTCTAAATCGCAAAGCGCAGCCTCTCACTGGGTTATTGGGCCCAAAATAAGAGACAAGGGCTCAATTCACTCTGATATTTGGAATGGGACTGCAGCTGATTTGGCTGAATCTAATGTTATAGCGGTGTATCCATGCATCGGATGGTGGAAAGAAAGATCACATTTAGACAAGTGGCACAAAGAGGCTCGCTATGCCTTGATTGTATCAATAAATACTCCAGAGCAATCAGTGGACCTATATACTCCCGTGTTAAATAAAATCAAAGTCCCTGTAATGATAAATACCAGTATAAGTTAATGATATCAGAATCCTGTCTCTCAGATGCTGCCTGCTATCTTTCTCCCACCTTTGGATTAATACAGTTGAACCATGAAAACCTCGTTGAACTGCATCAAAACACCGGAGATTGAATTATGAAATGTATATTTTGCGCGATCCCACCTAAGAAGTACGTCCTGGAAAACACATATTTCTATGTGATTCCGGATAAATATCCTGTGAGCAAGGCTCACTGTCTGATCATCTCAAAGCGGCATCTGGTGGACTTTTTCGAGCTCACGGATGCAGAGCTGATCTCCCTGGCTGAGATCACCCGCGAGCTTAAGGCCAGTCTGGATACAGAGCATCGGCCTACGGGTTACAATCTTGCTATGAATTGCGGACGCAGCGCCGGGCAGACTATCTTTCACTTCCATCTGCATGTAATTCCGAGGTATCATTGATCTAAGAAAGAAGGAGTACGTCATGTACAAACGCATTATT
>JALNWR010000202.1 GCA_023230795.1 Candidatus Cloacimonadota bacterium | reverse complement strand
GGACGGCATTTTAGATAGCAACCTACAGCTACACAAGGTTATAGAGTCCTGTAGGGACGGCATTTCAGATAGCAAATACCGACCAGTCCATAATCAGACTCTCGTAAAATGGGGGAATTCCTGAAGCAATTGAAACTTGACAGAAAACGGGAGATAGTTATTTTGATAAATAAGACTATAGCTAATGGGAGAAGCCATGACTACGACAGAAAGCGATATAAGATGCTACGAGCTGATTGCTAAGTATTTTGAATACAACGACCCTCTGCAAGTGCAGGAGATGAGATCACGCCTGGGGCTTGAAGAGGAATGGGAATCCCTTCCGGAGGAATTTCAGCAGCGCATTCTTGCTGTAGATCAGGATGTGCAGGCCAGGTATTCTCGGTGGTACGAATACGGCATCTTCAACCAATACATGGCCACCATCCAGGCCAGGATGAGAAAAGCCGGCCTTGAGCTACCCAGCCCAAACAACGATCTGGTAGAGCGCATCAAAACTCCCTATACCTATTACTCGTGGGACGCCAGAAACCCCAAATTTACCAAAAAGCAAATCGAGTATTTCCAGATGAGAACCAAGGTTTACCTCGATATCTGGGAAAACGCCGATAAAGCAGACCTGTTGAAATACGACTGGGAAGATAGACGCTCGCCAGCCTCAGCCCGCGCGGCCTTGCAAAGGGTGTTTTGGGGCAATCATCTGCAGGACGGACAGATCTTCAGGCTGGCAAATACAGATCTGAAGTGGCTGCGGGACCCCGCTTACCCCCAGATTCACTCGGGCTACAAAAAGGATATCAAAGAGCTGCTGGAGTTTTACGAGCTATACTATATGCATCTGGAACAGAACAAATATGAGGCTCACGATTTTGAGCACACTTCACAAGCTATCAGCTACGATCTGGACCAATGGGATTGGGTAACGCACAATTGGCAGGATGAAGATGCCAACGAGGAACAGCTCGAAAGGTCCCTACAATCCCGCTGGCGCCTGCATTGTATCTACCAAAACGGCTGTTTGCCTTCCGAGGATATCACCACCTTGATTGCCCTGGACAAAGCGGCTATGCTGTCTGAGGTTTACCGCCTTTTCAGCCCCTGTGAGCGCAAGTTCGTCCACGCGGTGCTGCTCGACCAGGGGGTATTTGACAAAATGCCGGAGTAGTCCTATTTCTTGGGGTCTTCTTGCTGATCCTGCTCGGTTTTGTTGGTGAAGGGAAGCTCGATTGTAATCCGATACTTTGACTTCTTGCCGTACATGGCCTCTTTTATCACCTCAGGTAAGTCGCCATAAGGCTCGTCATACTTGCTGCTTGATAGCGCTTTGATAAACATCCTTACCACCAGGACCACAGATAGAATAAGTAAGATGAATAGTAACATATAATCCTCACTTAGCGGATATCCGCTTCCATTTGTATATAGACCTCATCCACCTGCTCTTGCAGCTCTTGCGTGTGAGCCAGAGCCGTCACCATCCGGCAATAGTGGATAGGATCGCTGAGAGTCTTATTCCTACGGTCTTTGAGATACTTGTGCAGCACCTGATAGCCGCCGATATAATAGTTCCATAGCTCAGCCGTGATGCCCTCAAAGTACTTATCCGGATTGATCTGCACCAGGCCCTTGTCTTGATCGTATTTGATGAATTCCACCATGTCATTGGAACCGTCGCCCTGATATCTGGCTATGGGCGGATCCAAGCGGGAACTCGTAAGCAGATGCAGCTCGGCAAGCTCTTTGCCGTATCTGGCAAGCTGGCTGAACAGATCGTAATCCTCCGTGAAGGGAATGCGGGGGAAATCCATCCTGAGATACTGCGCATAAAGCTCCCGATAGCTATTGCTGTGCAGGATGGCATAAACGTAGTAAAATAGCTGCTCCGGCTGGAACTCTGGCCAAAGCTCTGCGAACCTGGTGATTAGCTCCGGGGCGATGTTGTATTCTCGCTCCGTGCTGGCAAAGATGTCTTCTTTGTGGTCTTCGGGGTAGAGGTAGAGGGGGAAAAGAGATTCGCCGCCCTTGTTATCCGATCTAATAACTCCATCTGAAATAATGGTTTGTGAGATGAATACATAATTTGGGTCTTTGCCTGCAAGTTGTTGCCTTCGCGCTATCAGTCCTACATTCTCCTCCTGCATATGCTTCATGACCTCATTTCTGGGCATACAATGGAAGCCTCTGCTTTTTCCCGTATAGTAAGTATAACGGGTATCAAAAGGGCGGTAGAGAATAGGTATGATATTCGCATCATTCAGACCGCTATCTTTGAGGTCGTTCTGGGCAAAATCCACCTTCCAGTCCCGGGCATCTTTTCCCAGATTGAAGGCTACTCTTGCCGCTTCCACTTCCAGCGAGACAAAGTGATGGATGGTTTTACGCACCTGATGCTCCGTATCTTGGATGGTGAGTCTGTCTCTGGCGGTAACGATGCCTACGCTATTGACGGGGAAGATCTCCGGCAGCCCGGTCCACTTCAGGTAATGCTCGTTACCGGTGGCTTGGGGAAAGAAGAGGTAGAAGGGAGAATTGGGGCTTAGTTTTTGATAGGTTTCAGCCAGGAACTCTGTAGCCTCCAGCCAGTTGTATTTTATGGAGCGCAGACCAAAGAGTTCGTGGTGATATACCTGGGGTGGCAAACTCCGATTTGCCACCGCCGAATCGGAGTTCGGCTGCCCGGTATCGGAGTTCTTTATCATCAGGACTATAGCGGTTCCCTGCTGGATATCAAAGACGTTTTCATCCTTGCTGCCATCGGGACATTTTTCTTTCTTCTTGGCATTGCCGTGCAAATCCAGCACATAGATTTCATCAAAGGTATTCATCAGGCTTTGGCGCATTCCCCGGAAAGTGGGGTTATCCAGATAGCCGTGATTTGTGATCATACCCACGATGCCACGTCCGGCCTTATGGACCTTCCATTGGGCAAAGCGCAGGAACTTCACATAGTCGTCTTGCAACCATTTGGGATTCCTTTCGCCCAGGGGATTGCCGTCTATAGTGTAATAACTCTGCGCCCCATCCAGATCGGTTTTCAGCAGCTTTTCCGTCCAGATATTGCTATTTTCACTGGCTCCGCTATAGGGAGGATTGCCCATAATCACCAAAATGGGGTCTTCATGCTTCACCTTATTTGCCAGAGCGCATTCCTCGCTGATGTCTTGGGTAAAGGGCAGTTCCGTCTGCAAGGGCACATCCGGCTCCAGGGTATTGGAGAGATAGAGCTTAAAGCGTTCATCGTCTGCCATTTCATAACCGTGTTCTGCCAGCAGGTAGCTGATCTTGAGGTGTCCCACCGTGTAAGGGGCCATCATCAGCTCGATGGCGTGAAAATGGGGCAGGATATGGTTTTTGATCAGATTGTGGATGCCTCCGCTGCCGTATTTATCGCTGTGTTCGCGGATGGCTGTTTTGATGGCTTCGGCGGGGAAGGTGAGGGTTCCGGCTGCGGGATCGAGTATGGTGACCTCTGGCGAAGCCAGGCCGTCCGCCAGCCCAAAATGGCTGTTCAGAACGCTGTGAATGCTGCGCACGATGTAGCCCACCACTGGCTCGGGGGTGTAATAGACGCCGCGCTTTTCCCGGAGGCTGGGGTCATATTCGCTGAGGAAGGTTTCATAAAAGTGGATAATGGGATCGCTGCCCTTACCCTCGGTGTAAAAGCGGTGCAGGATCTGCTGGATATCGGTAACGCAGAGGATTTCCGCAATGTCGTCGATCAGCACTTCCAAAGCCTTGGGCGGCTCTTCATAGGAGATGAATTTGAAGATGCTTTTCAGGATGCCCAGGGTATTGGGGATGTATTTGTAGATCAGTTCACGGTTAAATTCTCCGGTGCTGCGGGTGCGGGCGGCAAAGATGCCATAGGTGAGGGTTTGGGCATAGAGATCGGCAAATTGCTCTATAGTAAGGTTGTTGATCAGCAGCTTTTTGAAGGACTCATAGAAGTTCAGCAGCACCTTTTTGCCCTGTTTCTCCTCTGCGGCCAGTTCGATGGCGATGATCTCGTCACGCAGGAAGCGGGTGCGTCTGGCCAGGGCATTGGCCAGGCTCTGCGGGTCCTTGATGACGGGCAGGCGAAAGCTAAAATAGCGATCTAAGAGCCCTTGGAAATCGTCGATATTGCTCAGCGGAGGGGCCTTGCGCATCTGCGTGGCGTTGATGGCGCTGGCTATGGATACGCTGCTGACAAATTCCCCATGCTGATACAGACGGAATTCATAGAAATTGGTGAGGATGAGATTGGGGAAGGTGGCCAGGTAGCGTTTGAGCTGCTCACTTACTGCGATGGGATCGAGGTTGTAAGTCTCTGGCTTCTTGGCTTCGATATAGCCGGTTACGTGGGCTTTGCCATCCCAGATGCGGAAGTCCGGATTTCCGGCTTCGGTGGCTTTGGGCAGGATGGTGATCTCGCATTTGGCGATCCCGCTACCTTTGGCATAAGCCTCTATCATCTCCTTCAGGCAATGGTAGAAGGTCTCTTCCCGGGCATCGCCCCGATCGATAATCTTTTGCAGCTCATTCAGATATTTGGTCAGTATTTGTTTCAGCAAATCTCTACCCCATTTATTCTAATTATTTCTATGAGGACAGCTTCGTGAGTCAGGCTTTTTTGGTCAATCTCTTTTTGTTGTTGCCGGAGGATGTTATTTCTCCGCCAGAGTCCCGAAAGGTATGGGGTCAGATTTCATCTATGTACCACCAGAATTGAGAGCGGGGTATATTTTCCT
>JALNWR010000201.1 GCA_023230795.1 Candidatus Cloacimonadota bacterium | reverse complement strand
TTTCAATAAAGTTCAACGCGCTTATATAAACTTCACATAAGCCATCCATACCAAGAGTGCTTTGGACTTCAGAGGGCTTTGGCATGATAAATTCGCTAAACAGAAATGACATAATATGAAAGATTGGAAATATTTCCACTTCCCAAATTCAATATTCTGCTTTTTCTGTTTTTTGTGCTTGACAGGCTTTTCATCAATAATATATTTGGCATTAGTTGGGATTTGTATCTTCCCTGCATTATTAATAAACCTTGATGAATATTTATGTGCCTGGATAGTGAAGCTTGCCACTGACTGTTCATACGGCATATCACTTCCAGCAAGTTAGGAAGCTTAACGGTAATCCCTGATTTTTAAAAGCTTCTTTTAGAAAGATTTTTTTAATTAAGCAAACTGCAAGCCTTAAGGAGAGTCCATGCTTTTTCGTGAGCGTGTGCTGCATGCTGCCAAAGCATCACCTGATGGATGTTTCGGGTATATTTACCGACGGCCCGCAAACGCATATAGGCCAGTTGTGCTCATTTTATCTACCAAAAACGAACAAATTACACTTCTACTCTCACAAAGCATAATCCAGCCACACCACACCCGCACTCTTAGTAATAATCGTCGCACATTATCGCTTACGCCGCGGGAGAAATGTGTCCGGAATTGCTTTGCTAAACATCTCACACTTCGAAAACGAATCAGGCTGAGCTCTAATAGTTACACTCCTTTTATCCGAACATAAAGCTAAGCCTATAGATACTATATGATATAACCAACAACTAAGCAACTTTAAGGAGTTAACGTGAAAAAATGGTTAATTAAAGTAATGCTCCTGGCCATGTTTTTGGCTCTGGCAGCTTTCGCATGGGGTCAAAGTGCCTTTTACGAAGAGCCTTTTGATACAGACAATGGTTGGACCTTAGAATCCAACTGGTCGATTACATCAGGCGCTCTTAAATTAAGCTGGACACCTTCAGTTACAAACTACGATCTTTCAGCGACTTCTCCAAATATCGTGGTTCCGGCAAGCGCTGGAGATATGGTTGTAAGCCATTACATTGATCAGTACACCTACGATGAGGGTAATCCTCCGGAGACTTTTGAAATCATTGTGGTGGCAAATGGCACCGACAATATTTTATGGACATATAACACAAACGCCAACTGGGGAGTATATGGCGGGCAAGATTTGAGCCTGCCCCTTGCCTCTTATGCCGGTCAAACCATTCAGCTAAAGTTCCGTTCCACCGGAGAAAGTACTTTTAACTTCAACGGCTGGTATATTTACGATATCACAGCCTATGCGAGTCTCAATAACGATTTGGCTGCTACCTCAATAAGCGGTAATACCACTCCCTCCGCCAATAGCGCATATCCTTATGTGATCGCCGTGCGTAATGGCGGTATGAGCACTATCAATAACTACACTGTGAAACTTATGCAAACCGGTAATGTGGAGCTGGGCTCTGCAAACGGTGGCCCCATTGCTCCCGGAGCGACCGTCGAACACACCATCTCCTGGACACCCACCACGCTCGGTGCAACTCAGCTTTGGGGTAAGGTAATATCAGCCGGTGATGAAAATCCTAACAACAACGAAACCGCTCTGCTCAATGTAACCGTAATGACAGAAAGCTTGCAGATCGTCGATATCGGCACCGGAACTGCCACCCAGCGTTTCCCGCTGGGAAGCTATTTTGGCTACGAACGCAGCGCTGCCTTATATACGGCCGCAGAACTTGGTGCGCAAAACAGCAGAATTTTTGCGATTTCATGGTATTCCAGCATTGCTACGACGGCAGCAGTACCCACCAAGATATATCTGAAAACGATTGGTGCCAGCACTTTGACTACCGACACCTGGGATAATATGATCGCTGGTGCCGTCTTGCTTTACGATCAGACCCAGACCGGTCTGGCGGCTGGCGACTGGAATCTGTATGCCTTGAACTCCAGCTTTGATGTAGGTCAGGGCGATAATCTGCTGATCCTGGTAGAAAGGAACTTTGGTGGAAACGGCGCCGGTACTCCTGGCGGAAGCTCTGCAGGTGGCGGGATCTACTCAAGCCCGGTCCCCGGCTCTCACCTTACCTGGAACGCCGATAACAATGCTCCCACCGGCACTGGCTCTACCGCAGCAAACCGCCCCAATGTACGCCTGGCCTACAGCACTTATGCTATCGATACGCCTCCAAACCCCGCTATCGTAGGAAGCCCTGCTGATGCAGCTATAGATGTAACCATTGATGCTACCCTGAATTGGAATAGCGGTGGCGGCGGCCCCACAGGTTACAAGCTGTATTTTGGCACCAACAATCCCCCTACAAACATCGTAAACAACAGTGATCTGGGAGATGTATTCACATACGAACCCAATAGCTTAGCTTATGCTACTAATTATTACTGGCAGATCGTTCCCTACAATGCCATTGGTGATGCCATCGGCTGTCCGGTGTGGAGCTTCAGCACTATGGCTGATCCCACCATCGCCAGCTTCCCTCACACCCAGAATTTCGATGCTGTCACCGTTCCTGCCCTGCCTTTTGGCTGGAGCAGCATCAATGTAGATAGTGATACTGCCCAGTGGGCAAGCTATGCTTCAAACCCCTACTCCGCTCCCAACTGCGTCAGCATTGGCTACAACTACTCTCTGGCCTTGAACGACTGGATGGTAAGCCCACCCATCAGCCTTCAGGCCGGCACCACCTATGCCCTTGATTTTAAATATCGAGGTGGTTCCACGTCCTATGTTGAAAAACTGAAAGTAATGCTGGGCAATGGCAACCAGGTTGCAGACCTTAGTACCCAGATTTTCATCGATGATAACATTAATTTCTCGGATTATACCACTGCTCTTGCCACGTTTACCGTGCCCAGCAGCGGCACTTATTATCTGGGCTGGCATGCTTATAGCATCGCCAATCAGCTTCGCTTGTATGTGGATGACATCAGGATCAGAATTCCTGCGCCCATTCCTCCGCAGCCGGCTACTGTAGTCTTCCCGCTGAACGGCAGTACCACGCTCTTGAACCCCATGCTGAAATGGAGTCCCAGCCTCACCGGCGAACCTGCTACCGGCTACAAACTGTATCTGAATACCACAGGAGTCTTCAGCGAAGCGGACTTGAAATATACAGGCACTGCCCCGCAATTCCAGACAAGCGATCTGGCCAATGGCATCACCTATAGATGGAAAGTAGTGCCTACAAACGCCTTTGGCGAAGCCTCCGCCTGCCCCACCTGGAGCTTCAATACTCCTATGACAGACCAACTGGCCGAAGGTTTTGAAGCCACTGGCTTCCCACCCCCGGGCTGGGCAAATGGCAGCTCCGGAAGCTGGACCAGAAACACTTCCACCCCGCGCTTTGAAGGCAGCGCTTCCGCCTACAAGTACACTTCCACTTCCCTTGTGTATGTGCTCTCCACTCCCATGCTTACCCTCACCGGAAGCAGCACGATGGATTTCTACACACGTGCCTCATCTACTTCTCAAGTACTGCAAATAGTATCTTCTGAAGATAGAGTAACCTGGGCTCCGATAGCCGGAATTGCAGATATTACTTATGATGCCACCGGCATCTGGTATCCTATCAGCATAGACCTCAGCAGTCTGGCCGGCACAAATCGTTACATCGGCTTCCAGACCCCTACCCAAACCAGCACCGGAAGCATATATGTGGACCACGTAGTAGGCCCATTCATCACTCCGGTTGCTCCCGGAATCCCCACTCTCACAGCTCCGGCTGATGCTGCAGTGAACCAGAGCATCGCTCCCAACCTCACCTGGACTCCCCCCACCACCGGTGGTGTAGTTACGGGATACAATGTGTATATTGATACCGAAGACGGCAGCACTCTCTATGCCAGCAACGTGACAAGTCCTTATAGTCCTGTCCCCCCTCTGGCTTATGAACGCACTTACTACTGGACAGTAAGAGCCTACAACGGTGCCGGAACCGGAGACCCCGCTGCTCCTCGCAGCTTTACGACCATGGTTGACCCCACTATCTACGACCTGCCCTGGTTGGAAGATTTCGGTACGGTTACTGGCGACTGGCCGGTGCCAAACTGGAATCAGCTCAGTGGCCTCTATCCTACTCCTACAGGTACAAGTATCCAATGGTACCGTGATGAATGGCTGAATGGCCCCAGCGGTAACAACGCCGCCAGGATCAATATCTATGGCACTTTGCGTTACGGCTGGCTGGTTACTCCGCCCATCGCTATCCCTGCGGATGGTCATGAGCTGAAGTTTGACCTCGGTCTTACTCGTTATAATAGTACTGATCCTATTTTAGACAATACTGATCAGCAGGACGATAAATTCATCGTTGCCATGAGCGACAGTCCTAATATGGCAAATCCCACGATCTTGCGGGAGTGGAATAACTCCGGTTCTGCTTATGTATATAACGACATTTTGCACACCGTCGAGCTTGTTAGTATCCCCCGTACCGGAATTTCCGGTAATATGTACTTCGCCTTCTATGGTGAATCCACTGCATCAGGTGGCGATAACGATCTGATGGTGGATAATGTAATGGTGCGAGCCATCCCCACCGGGCCTCCCGATCCTGTTACTCTCGCCTCTCCTGAAGATGGTGCTACAGAGCTTCCTATAGATGGCTTCAACCTCACCTGGGCTGCGGCCCTGACCGGTGGAAACCCTGTAGATTATGCCGTATTCATGTCTCAAAATGAAGCTAACCTTTACGGGGATCATTATTGGGATGGTATCACCGATACCCGTTTTGATCCCACTCAGGCTGCT
>JALNWR010000200.1 GCA_023230795.1 Candidatus Cloacimonadota bacterium | reverse complement strand
GGTCTGGGTGTGCAAAAACAGATCATAAACCGGCATACCAGGCTCAGCTCTTGCATTGGAGGATTTCAGGTGGGGAACCGTTTTTTCCGCTGTTGGGATCACTCCGGCCATGGCACAAGCAACGTTATAGAAGCCCTGATGGAATCTTGCGACGTCTTCTTTTATGATCTTTCTTTGAAGCTGCGTTTGGAAGACTTTAAAGCCTATGTCCTGGCCTCTCATCTGGGCACCAAGACCGGTATTGATCTGCCCAATGAACGGCAGGGCTTTTTCCCTGATGCAGCCTGGTATAGAAAGACTTTTGGTCGTAATGTGGGAATCATCGGGCACAAGGTAAATCTCAGCATCGGACAGGGTGAAGTACTGACTACTCCACTGCAAATGAATGCCTACTATGCTGCGATAGCCAATAATGGCACCTGGATTCAACCGCATTTACTGAAGCAAACCGTGGGTCGGGCACGCCTTACACGACAGCAAGTGGAGCGGATTCAGATCAAACAGCTTCCCTTTAGTCAAAGCGATCTCAAGGTAATACAGGATGGACTTTATGCTGTATGTAACGGCGCAAAGGGCACGGCCCGCAGTGTTCAGGTACCAAAAGCTGAAACTTTTGGCAAAACAGGCTCTGCTGAGAACTTCATGGGAAAAAAGACCCACGCCTGGTTTTGTGGATATATAGTGACCGACAAACCGGAGATCGCCGTAACGGTTTTTATGGAGAATGCCGGAGGCGGTTCGGCTATGGCAGCTCCGGTAGCCCGGCAGATATTTGACTTTTACATGGGTAATATCGAGGATATCAAACGTCCGGCAGTGCTGCCACCGCAGTTCAGGAGCGCTGAGGAATTGACCCAGGATAGGTCTGAAACTCTACAGCAGGATATAGATTCAGAGCCAGAGCCAGAGCCTATGCAGGATAGCAATGAAGAAGTTCAGTCTGATTAACCACAAGAAGTTCGATTTTGTTCTTCTGGGACTGCTGGTGGCGCTTATAGCAGTGGGTTTTGTAGCGATCTTCACCGCTTCTACTACCGTGATTAGCGATCAGGTCATCACCGCCAGTCATTGGTGGAAGCAGATCATATTTGCCGGCATAGCAGGTTTGGCTATAGCTCTTTTATTGAGGCTGCCTATGCCTATTTTTGATATATTGATACTGCCGGCATTTGTGCTGAACTTATTGGCTTTGATCCTGGTGCTTTTCACTCCTGCGGTGAGTGGTTCTCATCGTTGGTTCAGCATAGGCAATGTGAATTTTCAGCCTTCAGAGAGCGCAAAATTGCTCACGATATTGATGGTGGCGCGTTACATTAGCAAGGAGAATCTCAGCGAATACCGGCAAATTCTATATGGTTTTGGCATTATGATAGTGCCGGTGATCCTGATTATGATTGAGCCGGATTTTGGCACTACTCTGGTGTTTTGGGCCAGCTTGATGGCCATGTTTATTGCGGCGGAAGTCCCCCTTTTTTTCATACTTTTGATGGTCTCTCCCGTGATTTCTCTGGTAGCATCGCTGCATTGGCTGGGCATAATTGTGTGGATTGCCATTCTGATCTTTTTATTGATGCGGGCGCGGCTATCCTGGGTAGCGATCACGGTGGCCTGCATTATAAATACCTTCATAGCCCTTATTACACCGGTATTTTGGATGGGACTCAAGGACTATCAGCAAAACCGCATTCTCACCTTTTTGGACCCCACCCGAGACCCTTTGGGCGCAGGGTATCAGATTATCCAATCCAAGATCGCCATTGGCAGTGGTTCTTTAACCGGTAAAGGCTGGCTGATGGGCACTCAAAAGAACATGAATTTCCTGCCGGAGCATCACACGGACTTCATCTTTTCCGTGATCGGAGAGGAATTCGGGTTTGTGGGCTCCATATTCATTGTTTTGCTGTTTTTTGCCTTCTTTGCAAGGCTGATACATAGTGTTATCCAGTTGAAAGTCAGGGAAAGAAAGGTTGCCACTGCGGGTATAATGGCTTATCTTATGTTTCAGACTTTCATCAATATCGGGATGAACATCGGTTTGGTACCCGCTACGGGGATTCCATTGCCCTTCATCAGTTATGGAGGCTCAAACCTTTTGATAAACACCATTTCGGTGGCGGTCATCCTGAAATATTTAAATGAAAGAGGTTTTATTAAATGAGATTTTGGCTTTGTCTGCTGGCGGCTTTGCTGCTCAGCTCCTGTTTTGTTAGTTCGTCACTGTTTTTCACTGAGGCCGATATTGAAGACAGTGTGAACCTTTTATTGAACCCTGGTTTTGCCCCTTACTCGCTATTGGGCCAGGAAGCTCTTCGCGGCTGGAATATACATATAGAGCCGCCTTGTAAGGATTTTGACAAGATCAGAATCGATCCCACTCTTTCCCTGGAGGGAGATACCTCTCTCAAGATTTCAGCTTCGGACCGGGATGTTATATTGATCTCAGAGCCCTTTAAGGTGCGCCGCTATGGCGGATATTATTCCAGAGTGATGATTCACAGCGATAGTCCTTCTCCTCCTCAGATCAGCATGCAAATGATCACTTTCAAAGAGGATGGAAAGATCACAAATCGTTTCAAAAGTAAAACACGTCTATCCGATGGCTGGAATCCCCTCACCGTAAGCGCAGGATTTCTGCGTCCCGGAGTGAGTTCTGCCAGGTTATCTATCGTTATCCCTCCCTTTGAGGAAGGCACTATCTGGCTGGATGATGCTGGCTGCTGGGAAGTTCATGGCTTTAGGATAGATTAATAAAATACTTGACCATATCGGACAGTCAAACTGTTTGGTCAAAACCTAAGTAATCTAAAGGAGATTAACTATGAAGAAATTAACTATCATGCTGTTGCTGGTCATGGTATCAGCATTCCTACTGTTTAGCGGTTGCGGAAAAGACGATGATGACGACAACGGAGACGGTGGAATAAGCGGTCTTCCGGATATCACCCCCGCAAATTACGATTGGGATATCTATTTTCTGGATTATGCTGCCGTAGATTTCAGAGCCGACGAATATATGATCTGGGCAGATTGGTTGGGTAATAGCTCAGCAATATCAGAAGATGATGTCTTTACGCTTGATATCAATGGGGAAACTCAAGAATTCTGGGGAGGAAACTATTTCGGAGAATGGAGTTTCAGTACGATGGCAAATCTGGAGCAAGGTACTCAGTATGACATCGTATTCAAGAAAAATGGTAATACCGTTGCATCCAAAACCCTCAGAATGCCCTATCGTGCAAATGTCAACTTCCCTGCTTCCTTTGATCCCACACAGACAGCAAGTATGGATTGGGAAATGGCAGGAAATAACAAATATCAGATAGTGAGTCTTTATTCCGAAAGTGAAATGGAGGATGAGGACGATGATTGGGAAAAATCTATTCCAAACTCTGCCCGTTCGTTTACCTTCCCGGAAAATGCGGTAGAAGGCTTTGGCCCGGAAACTGGATACGACATGATGCTCTCGCAAGCTAATTTCGAAAAAAGTGGCAGGATTGCCTTCAGCAGCATTTCCTTTGCTGCGGAGTTTTACGGCTATGGAGAACCAGCCAAGCTGGACGCATCCGAGCTACGCAATATTGCAAAAAACATCAAATCAGCAATTAAATAAATAATCTGTGTATTGGAGCTTAAGACGTCCTTTCCAGCTATAAGCTTTGCCTGAAGCTGGGGGCGTCTTGGGCTTCAGATGCATGTTCCAGATTCCCTCCCTTACCCTCATCCACTTTTTTACTGGACAGATCCCGGCAAAGTATGAATCTTGTAATTATATAAAACGAGCAAAGCTCAAACATAAGGACAGGACTGATTATGAAAGATAAACTTTTTCTCATTGATGGAACTGCGCTTTTTTACCGCGCTCACTTTGCTTTCATCCGCAATCCGCTGATCAACAGCCGTCAGGAAAACACTTCCGCGATCTTCGGTGTGATTAATTCTTTTCTCACTCTCATCGATAAGATGGATGCCAAATACATCGCTATCGCCTTTGATCGCAAAGCCCCTACCTTTCGCCACAAAGAGTATAAAGAGTACAAGGCAAATCGTCCCCCTATGCCAGAAGATTTGTCCGCACAATTGCCGGCGGTATTGGAATTCTTTGACCTATTAAAGATACCTGAGATCGGTGCAGATGGCTATG
Organism: Candidatus Cloacimonadota bacterium; assembly: GCA_023230795.1. Classification (GTDB taxonomy): domain Bacteria; phylum Cloacimonadota; class Cloacimonadia; order Cloacimonadales; family Cloacimonadaceae; genus UBA5456. Next base: position 631 of record JALNWR010000200.1, on the reverse strand, counting down.
AGGCAGATGACGCTTTGGGCACTATGGGCGAGCTTTTCAAAAAAGATTTTGACATAGTGTATGTAACCAGCGACAAGGACTACTGCCAGCTGATCGAAGAGGGTAGCGGAATCTATGATCCGATGAAGGATAATTTCATGGATAGCAAAGCCGTATATGAAAAATACGGTGTGCATCCTGAGCAGTTCATAGATTATCTGGCCTTGATGGGGGACAGCTCAGATAACATCCCCGGAGTGCGCGGCATCGGCCAAGTTTCTGCCCAAAAGCTTTTGAAAGAACACAAAAGCCTGGAAGATATCTATCAACATATCGATGATGTGGACAAAAAGTACAAAAGCAAACTGATTGAGAACAAAGACAATGCCTTTCTCTCCCAGCATCTGGCGCGCATAGTCCTGGATGCAGAGCTCGTGGTTCCTGCCCGGGATGAACTTTTCTTTGAGCCAGAGCGTTTGAGCAAGGCTTTGCCGTTTATGAAGCGTTATGAGCTCAGAACTTTGCAGCGCAGGATTGAAACTAAGTTTCTCAACGAGAATTGGGAGGTGGATGCTTCGGAGCAGCAAGCTGATATATTTGAAAGCGCTGAAGCCCCGAAAGAAGCTCTTCCTACTAGGGAAAAGTCAGAATT
>JALNWR010000199.1 GCA_023230795.1 Candidatus Cloacimonadota bacterium | reverse complement strand
TCGGTCAGTTTAGCCCTGCAGCGATTCAGATATTTTACCCCCTCGCTATACAAGATCAGAGTTTGATCCAGCGTGGTGGAGCTATCCGAAAGCTGGTCAACCGTATCTTCCAAGGCCTGTAAAGCCTCTTCAAAGCTGAGTTCTTCCACTTTTTTTTCGTTCATGCATATCTCCCCTGCTATTTTATGGCATATTAAAGAAAAGATATATTCTGTCAATCAAAAACTCTGCTGGCTTGTGCAAAGCCTCACTTAAACAGGCAAATGGGTATATCCGGGACAGCAGAATACCGGGCAGCCGACTATTAGGGTGCCGAATACTGGGACGTCGAACTCCGATTCGGCTGTATTGTGGAGTGAGAGCTATAGCGAAAGTGAACTCTGCTGCCTGTGAGGAATCGGAGTTCCTCTTTCCAGAGAAAGCTAAAACTATTGACCTCACACCCGCAGTTTTGGAAAATCCTGCTTGACAGAAATCAAGCATAATCTAATAATGCCGCCATACTGTTTTCTCTGTCTTTTCAAAATCTAAAAAACTGACATCAAGGAGACTCTTATGAAGCTCGCGAAATGCCTCTTATTCCTGCTGATGCTGGGATTCCTGATCCCTGTGCATGGCCAGCTCTTCCTCAGCCAAGAACCATCCGGTATCAACCATGCATACAGTGGAAATGCCTTTGGCACTGTCAATATCTGGCATAATAACCCCCTCACTGCATATTCGAATCCCGCTGTGCCGGCCTTCTACAACGGACTTTCCTGGGCCATCTCAAAAAATGAATGGCAAATCTCGGATAGTGATATCAAGATAATCAATAATGTATCCATGATCAGTTATGCTCAAAATGGCCTTTCCATCATCCTCCCAGCCCCAAACAGCAGAGACCAGTTTGGCATAACGGTGGACTACGGGCATCAGGATATAATAGATTCTTCCGGACAGCTTGTGGGCAGATTCAGAGCCACAGATAACGCCCAAATTTATGGTATGGCCATCAACCCTTTTGAGCTCTATCGTAAGCATATAGGCAATGAGGATCTCATCCTGAATAGCTTCGATCTGGCCCTGGGCGCACAGTTGAACAGGATTGAGATGATTCTCCCCATAATAACCGGAACTGAGGATGCCAAAGGCAACAGCGTAAACATAGGCGCAATAGCCCGAGTGAATCATACTCTTTGGAATATCCTGAAACTGGAAGGGGTTTGCGGTTATTCTCACTTAAACGTCGGCAAAGGTAAGCTCGAATCATGGGATGATTCTACATGGCCGCTCGACCGCTGGGAAAGCATAGGACTAGCCTTTTCCGGAACCCTTAAAGCCGAAGAGTTCACAAAGGATCTGCCTTTCAAACATTTAATCTGGTTTGACGACGCCCTGGCTCTGCGCTATTTCAATACTCAGATGAAAGCACTCGGTCAATACAATACGGACAACGACGGTTACGGCGTGGAAATTGGGCTTTTTGATACCTTCTTCTTCAGATATGGCCACACCGATGATGGGGTTGATAACATAGTTGGCAATACCAGCGGGTGGGGCATCAAGCTGCATTACAAGAATATCGTGGCTTTCAGCTATAATCGCTCGAAATTCCCCTGGGGCAGGGATATGACCCATGAATCCGATGATCTGAGCGTAAACATCGATATCATAAAACTGAGCAAGCTATTTAGATAAAGTATTTAGCGGAATACTGATTTTTGGAGTCCAAGCGCCTTACGGTGTTACATATATATTATCAATCATTTAGGCACTTGGACTTCAAAAATCCTGCTTTCATTTCCGGCCCCAAGAAATCCATTTCATGTGAGTTTAGCTGAAACTGGGATGCCGGCTCATGGGACGCCGAACTCCAGATACCACTTCCCCCAGACTTCCTGTCCGGTAGTCAGATCACAGCCACTATTCCCTTTGTTTTAAACTGAAGTGGATTAAATTATCCATATCCTTACAAGCACAGATCTGGAGGTAAAGATGAAAGAAGTTCTGGCAGAAATGCTCGATTCTACCCGGCTGGAAAACACCGCCGAAGACATAGTAAAACGTTTTGTATATCAACTCAAATTTGAACGGGGTAAAGACCGCTATTCCGCCAGTGCGATCGATTCTTACCTCAGTTTTGCCAGCGTAATCAAGAACATCCTGCTGGACAACTGGCTGCACACTCAGGCTTCGGAATATGCGCTGAACCGCAAACGGGTATATTACATTTCCCTGGAATTTCTGATCGGCCGCAGCTTGAACAACGCCATCCTCAATCTTGACGTGGCCAATGAGGCCAGAACCGCTTTGGAGGCCATAGGTTACGATCTATCTATGCTGAACGATCTAGAGTGGGATGCCGGTTTGGGCAATGGCGGCTTGGGACGGCTCGCAGCCTGCTATCTGGACGCAATGGCCAGCCTCAAGATCCCGGTCTATGGCTATGGCATTCGCTATGAATACGGCATTTTCTTTCAACACATCAAGAACTGCCAGCAGATTGAGACGCCGGACAACTGGCTGCGTTACGGCTCCGTATGGGAAGTTCCCTATCCTCAAAGGATGTACCCGGTGCTTTTTGGCGGAACTGTGGAGGCTACCCTGCGCTCTGATGGCTCTTTATACCGCCGGTGGGTGCCTGCAGAAGCGGTGATGGCCATGGCTTACGACTATCTGATCCCGGGCTATAAAAATGATTATGTGAATACCCTGCGGCTGTTTAGCGCAAAATCCACCCGCGATTTTAACCTGGAATATTTCAACGAAGGTGAATACATCCAGGCCGTGGCGGATAAAAACAATTCCGAGATCATCTCCAAAGTCTTGTATCCCAATGACAACAGCATGCAGGGCAAAGAGCTGCGGCTCAAGCAGGAATACTTCTGCGTTTCCGCCACTCTCAACGATATCCTGCGCCGCTTTCTGAAAAAGACCGATGACTTCCGCCGCCTTCCGGATTTTGCCGCAATTCAGATGAACGACACCCATCCCGCCATCACCATAGCAGAGCTGATGCGCATCCTGGTGGATAACAAAGCTCTGCCCTGGGAAACCGCCTGGGATATCACCCGCAAGACCTGCAATTTTACAAATCACACCATCCTGCCCGAAGCTCTGGAAAAGTGGACCGTAGATCTGATGCAAAAGGTCCTGCCCCGCCATCTGGAAATCATCTATGAGATCAACCATCGCTTTTTGGCCTCCCTCAGCGTGGATACTGAGAGCTTGGAACGTCTCTCGATCATCGAAGAGGGGCCTGTAAAATCCGTGCGCATGGCGAATCTGGCCATTATAGGCTCCAGCCGCGTAAATGGAGTGTCCGAGCTGCATACGCAGATCTTGAAAGACCGGGTATTCAAAGACTTCTACGATCTTCAGCCCGATAAATTTCTGGCCATCACCAATGGCATCACGCCCAGAAGATGGCTGATGCTGTGCAATCCCCGCCTTTCCTCCTTAATAGACAGCGCGATAGGCAAGGCCTGGAGGAAAGACCTGAACCAGCTCTTAAAACTCCGCGACTTGCAAAAAGATCAGGCCTTTTTAAAAGACCTCGCCGCCGTGAAGCTGCAAAACAAAGAGGATTTTGCCCTGTATTGCCAGAAAAAGCTGAATATCGAGCTGAATCCCCATAGTATATTTGATTTCCATGCCAAACGCCTGCACGAGTATAAGCGGCAGCTGCTCAATGCCTTGCACATCATCCACCTGATCTTTGAGATTCGGGATGGCAAAGATATTCATCCGCACAGCTTCTTCTTTGCCGGAAAAGCCGCCCCCGGCTACAAGACAGCCAAGCTCATCATCAGCTTCATCTGCTATCTGGGACAGTATATCCAGCGCGATCCCCAGCTCTCTAAAGTGCTGAATCTGAACTTCCTGCCAAATTATAGCGTTACCCTGGCTCAAGAGCTGATGCCCGCCGCAGAGGTCTCACAGCAGATTTCCCTGGCCGGCACCGAAGCCAGCGGCACCGGAAATATGAAGTTTAGCCTCAATGGCGCCCTCACGGTGGGAACCCTGGATGGAGCCAATATCGAGATCAGAGAAGCCGCTGGAGCCGAAAACTTCTTCCTCTTTGGCATGAAAGCCGATGAGGTGAAAAAGCTCAAATCCTCCGGATACGATCCCGCCGCCCTGGTCCAGGCCGATCCCAGAATAAAGCGCATCATGGATTTCATCGCCTCAGGAGAGCTGAACCCGCTGCAGCCAAAGCAATTTGATCCCCTGTTAGAGCTCTTGATCCAACATGGGGATAACTATTGCCTGATCCAGGATCTGCCGGATTATATCCGGGCGATGACAGACATGGCGCAGACCTACCGCCAGCCCGCGTTCTGGAATCAGATGAGCCTGGCCAATATCTCCGGCATGGGCCCCTTCTCCGCAGATGAAGCGGTGAAAAACTATGCTAAGAAGGTGTGGAATCTGGGTAAAATATAAAGATGATTATGCGCAGTGATTTTTGGAGTCCAAGCCGGCTAAGTAATTTCTTTTGTATTCTCCAATCTTGACGCCGGGTCGGAATTCAAAAATCTTGCTGATACATCATTTGAGTCCCATTGTTACGAAATTTCAGATAGTAACCGTCGATAAGACAAACAGATGAGTCTCAATAGGACGAAGTTTCAGATAGTAGCCGTCAGCCAGACAATAGGTTGAGTCCTGTAGGGACGACATATTGCATGAAACAATAATTAACATCATTTGCGGAAGAAAAATCCATTTCATTTGTGTTCAGGTAGCAAGCCATTGTGTCACCACTGTTTTGCTATCTGAAATGCCGTCCCTACAGGACTCAACTCCTTACCTGGCAAATGGTTTGCTATCTGAAATGCCGTCCCTACAGGACTCAACTCCTT
>JALNWR010000198.1 GCA_023230795.1 Candidatus Cloacimonadota bacterium | reverse complement strand
TCAACAATGGTGGAATCAATGTAAGCCGGGTCTCCGATAATTCCTTCCAGGCTCATCAAGATGATGTCATTGGTCCGAATGGTCAGATTTTCATAGTACCTGCCGGGATGTACTAATACGGTGTCTCCGGGATTGGCAGCATCAAGGGCCGCTTGAATGCTTGTGTAATCTCCGGTACCATCCAATTTTACGGTCCGGGTCATAGCTATTGCACTGCAGGGGATGATTACTGCCAGAATGATCAGGATATATAGTCTATTCATTTTTATCTCCATGAGATTATGGGGAGGGATCTCTCCCTCCCCATAGTTCAGGTTATTTCATCAAGAGCATTCTCTTGGTTTGGGTATTATTGGGGCTGCTGAGGCGGTAGAAATATATACCGCTGGCCACAGCCTGGTTATTGCCATCTTTTCCGTTCCAGACCACGCTGTGTGGCCCGGCTTCCATTTCGCTATCGATGAGCGTCTTTACTAATTGCCCTTTGAGGTTGTAGATATCCAGGCGGACTTTGGCAGCCTCAGGCATCGAGTAGCTGATCGTAGTGATCGGATTGAAGGGATTGGGATAGTTTTGGTTCAGCCCAAAGACAGGCGGCTTGATATTATCCAGATCTTTCTGGCTAATAGATATCTCGTAAAATGGATATCTCGCTCCTGAAAACCCATACTGAGGCTGCATCTTGCCCGGATGGTAGCTTGTGGCTCTAAGCTCAGAATCCGGCCTTTTGCTGTCATCATAATGAAAGACAAGCTCCAGGTCTGAATTTATAAGCTCATCAGGGCTATCCACATAAGCGGAGATCTGTTCATAATCGCTATCGATAACCACCGCGCCTTTGCATATTCCATCCAGATACAAGCCGATTTCCTTGAGGTCCATCTGCATATCTTCCGGTATGTTTATGTAAACGGGTATGTAATCCGCCTTTTCATCGTAGATAAAGCTCTCGGATCTTGACTTGCTGTGTGGCGGTACGGGGTTACTGCTTCCCCACCGGAAGCTGTGATCGTTCATAGTGGTCACAATAACCATGTCACCGTAATTTATCGGAAGAATTATTCCTGCCACCTTACCAAGTCCACCATTGGGATCCCTATACAGACACCAATCTTTGGTTCTGACCATGGTGATGTCATCCCAGATAGCGGCAAAGGCATCCTGTGGCATTCGGGACTCTTCGCAGAAGTAGCCCAGCCAGTTTTCCACTCCTCCATAGATGGGGAATTGCAGATTATCAGGCGTTTTAAATCCGCTTTCTGTAAAAGTAACAGTATCCGGGACTCCCTGCAAGAGCTTGATCTTATAGCCTTGAGGGCTGGAAACATAATGGGTAAACTGGGTTGACGTCCAATCTTCATTATACCATGCTATGCTCTCAGGCTCACCCTCCACCATCCAACATATACTATGCAGGTAGGTGGGAGTGTACTCATCTTGTGAGTCTTTATGTATATGCAGCAATTCCTCAAAGAATACACTCGCCTGAAGTGCATTATCTGTAATTGTATTCAGCACTGGATAGCTCACCCAATACCATCTATCACGATCTGCCTGATTTTCGAAAGAGTATTCCCAATAGCGATGATCCACTGCTCTTATGGCTCCTATATCACGAGGTGTGCCGTCAGGATCGGGGTCGCCTATTCCGGTGTCAATGCAGGGGGACATTATAGAAGCAGTCCATATAGGCCGATAGTTTGCATCAAGATAGGTATTTGCTACAACCATTACAGAGTTTTCGGTCAGCGTAAAGTTCCCAGTTCCAGTATGATCATATTGGGGACTCAAGTCTGTGAATATGCAATTGTTCACGATTAAACCCTGAGTTGCATATTGAGGAAAACCGGAATCGTAGCCTCCCCAATAAACTCCATATTGACTGCAATTGTCAAAGACATTGTTGTTTAGAGTATAGACATTGCCCTGGTAAAGGACAAGTCCTTTACCCCGTATATTTTTGAAAGTATTGTTATCGAACTTGAAGTAATCCGGATTCTGGGGGGCCGTCCCATAATAGCTGAGGTAAAAACCGTAACCATCGTTCTCGTTGTTCGCAACTACATTATTGATAAAGGTCATCGGATTTTTACCCTGGTAATCATGATAATAAACTGCGCCTTTATCATTATTGATAAAGCTGTTGTTTTTGAACAGGAAATGAGCATGCATATCTTGCGAGTATGGCTCGGAAAACCGCTCACGTAATAACATGATTGAGGGTTGGTTATAACGGTAATCAGGATCTACCTTTTTGAAAGTGCAGCTTTGTACTCGCAGGACATCGAGATTATCTACATTCCATACGAAGATATCATCTGCTTCGGACATGCCAAGGTTATTGATAAAGGTACAACTTTGAAAAATAATTTCACCCGGCATTTCTTGTGTGTTGATCAGTACGGCACCTCCGGCATTTATGCAAGGCCCAGTATATTTATTATCTGGAGGACCACAGCCCACCGGAACAGTTGTATAGTTATTATCAAACGTGCATGATGAAAACTCAGCAACACCATATAAAGCGACAGCCCCTCCTCCAGTGCCAACGTTAGTGAAGTTATCGGTGAAATTACATCTTAAGAATTTTGGTCTGCTTGTCTGATTTTCAGCCCCGCCTACAAAGACAGCTCCGCCAGTTCCATCAAAGGTCAGTTCATCAAGTGAGTAAGGCATTCCGACACTGTTATTGATAAAGTGACAAGCTATTATCTGAGGCGAAGCACCATTGTTTAGAGTTATGGCGGCCCCTCCATCAACCGGGCATATATTTTCACAATCCTGAAAGGTGATATTCTGTATGATATCAGTGTTGTTTATTCCAGACCATTCCAGATTGATTGCCGGGGAATAGTTACTTGTGAGGGTAACACCGTTGATAGTCGCTCCCCGAAGGCTTATGTGTTTGTCTTCCCAAGACAGCTCGGATACCGTATAGTTCCCATCTAAGATAACTACAGTACCGCCATCAGCAACCATGTCAATACCTTCCTGTATGGTAGGTGCATGAGTTGGGACAATAACGATTGAGGGTCTTCGTTGTAAAACGATTGGGGTTGTTTGTATGACATTTAGGCCATTATGCATGTTAATATATCCGGTCGAATAAGGAATATATGCATTACTCTGATGGTAAAATGTTAAGTTATAAAGACCTTCTGAAGGTAAATCAATATCTATTAAGCCATTAAGATCGGCTTGATGATAACTTACGGCTCCAGATACTTTCTGAGCTTTAAGGGTTATTCCGGTTAAACTTGTGGCACCATCACTCAAAGTCACTGATTGATTTATTATGATTCTTGGTTTTATTCCATGTAGCATCATCTGATTGGAAACAAAACTGTAGCCACCCGCATTAAGGGCATTTAAGGAATAATATTGACCATTGTAACTCGGTCCCCAGCCCCAGTTAACCTGAAAATGAGTTTCTGATCCGACTGTGCGATAGCCACAAAGAATAAAGGCATGTCCTCCTTGAGCTGATACACCTCTGTATTGAACAGGTTTGTAGGCATCCAGATCTTGCACGATCATGTCATTCCATGCTGGGCTCGAATAAGTAGATCTGATTGCTAAAGTAGCGTTATATTTCAATTTTGTATAAGCGTTCTTTGCATTATTAATGCTTGAGCCGGATGCACTGCTGGAGTATCCCATGTGTTCAAGAACGCCCGTAGCAAAGCAAAGACTTGCCAGGTCTGTGCTTGTTAATGTTTGATCGGAATTGAACTTCGAAATTACGCTGCTCATGTTTGTATTCAGAGTATTAAAATTGGGGAAATTATGCGCAACTGCATCTGCATCAATATGGGTAATAAAGCCATTATAATCAGAGATATAGCTATCTACGGATGAGAATGAGTAATCCCAGAATTTGAAGTAGTTCAGAATCTGGGAAGTAGCAGTTGCCACACATCCGACAAGGCTTCTGCTGTTCGTAGTCGAATCCTTAGGGCATAAATTATTGTAAGGGGAATTCTGATCCCAGTTAGTGTTCAGTCCTATAGAATGAGATAACTCTGTGGCAGATGCCTTACTGATAATCGATGTCCATACTGGCAAGGTCTCAGCGTTGCTTAGATTGTTAGCTTTAATATCCGTTAATTGGGCTGAGTATTCGCCGATTAACTCTTCTCGTGCTGGGTTTGAAAAATCAAGTATAGAACCAGTTTCAGAATAAGCTAAAATCGGGATACTGCTATCATCTGCAGCAATTAATACGAATCCATCGGGCAGGAAATCAATTCTGTACATTACAATCTCCGCCGAGGCATTCGTGACTAGCTCATAATTGTCTACAGTGCATTCGATTCCAGTGTACATTCCTAACCAGTTTTCTGCAACCTGGAGGATGGTCGCTTCTGGTACCGGGGCTGCAAGCAGCCATACACAAGAAATTAAAAGTAAGGAAGTGAGAATGAGACTACGCATCATAACAAGATAATTGCTCACCCCCCCCCCCATTAGATCAAATAGTTCACAATCTGCTAATGTATTGTCAGCAGATTTCAGTTGTGTTCCTAAGAGCGATGTGGATTTACAAGTATGTGCAGACATTTTATTTCTCCTGTCGTGCTTTGTGGCAAGCAGATATCAAGCTTGCATAAAGCTCAAGGTCTTTATACAAACAGTTCTGTTTTGCCATAACTACATGTTCATTGATTTAACGTGAGCCAATTACCCGGCTACTAAACACACTATCTATATTCTGCTTCATCCTCAAAAAAAGGAATCCACCTAAAAATTCTATGGAACAGATACCCATATCAGATGAAACGTAAACAAGATCTATTTCCATTACAAGCTCCATGATTACAGTAAACATAATCTTGTTTTTTATGTCAAGCTCAATTTCTGCAGATTATGGGCTGGGCG